>CAZBSR010000012.1:0-18356 GCA_964494575.1 uncultured Methylophilaceae bacterium
CCACTTCCAAGAACAAGCGCACTATGCCGGAAAAGATGGAGATCAAGAAGTTTGACCCGGTCGTTCGCAAGCATGTCATGTACAAGGAAGCCAAGCTGAAGTAATTTCAGCCTGAGTTCAAATAAAAAGCCCACATTTGTGGGCTTTTTATTTGTCATTTATCCTGCAATAGGATTTGGAGCTTTAAGCCATCTTGTAACAACGCAAACGCTGGGAGAAATCCTCCAAGGCCTTTATCCCACTGGCTTCCGCGCAATGGCACCACTCCTGCAGATTCGGTAGCAACTGCTCCTGGCTCCCTGCCGCAGAGCGCGCCCAAATCTTGGCCAGCTCCAGTTTAAGCTGGTAAATAGTCTGAAGACGCGAGCTACATTGCAATACCGTAGCCAGCGCCTGTTTTTCATCGCTCTGCAAATCGGCCTCGTCCCGGCGCATCCAGGAGCGAACACGGTTCAGTTTGACCGCTTTGTATCCACGCACCCGATAAGCATGCTGAATCTTGCCGATCTCTTCCTTGCATGCCCGCCTCAGCATGGCACCATACTTGCTCATCACATCGAATCTGTGGGTGATGACTGCTTGCAGTGTATCCAGATCGCAAGCGGTCTTGCTCCAGTCGAAACTGACGCGCGGAGCGATTTTCTTCACCTTGGCAAGCCCTGATATTTCCATCATGCGTATATACATCCAGCCAATATCGAACTCATACCACCTATTGGAAAGTTTGGCCGAAGTGGCGTAGGAATGATGGTTGTTGTGCAGCTCCTCGCCGCCGATGATGATGCCCCAGGGTATGATATTGGTACTGGCATCATCAGTAGCAAAATGGCGATAGCCCCAATAATGGCCGACACCATTGATGATGCCGGCGGCCGTAACCGGTATCCACGCCATTTGCACTGCCCAGATTGTCAGGCCCAACGGGCCAAACAGGACAAGGTTAATCAGCAGCATCAGCACAACGCCATGACCGCTGCGTCTAGTGTAGACATTACGCTCAATCCAGTCTTCAGGCGTGCCCGTACCATACTTGTCCAGTGTTTCCTGGCTCTTCGATTCGGCACGATAGAGCTCCGCCCCCTCACGCAGAACCTTGGCAAGCCCCAGCACTTGCGGGCTATGCGGATCCTCGGCTGTTTCACACTTGGCATGATGCTTACGATGGATGGCTGCCCAGTGCTTGGTTACCATGCCTGTGGTCAACCATAGCCAGAAGCGGAAAAAGTGACTGGCGGCAGGGTGCAGATCAAGCGCACGATGCGCCTGACAGCGATGCAAATAAATGGTTACAGCAGCAATAGTGATATGGGTGAACGCCAGTGCAACCAGCACATAACCCCACCACGGCAGATTAACCAGTCCCAAGCTCATCGAAAACTCCTTACTCAAGAGCTTATCTTACGCCCAATCCTCAGGACTCAACAGGGCTTACTTATCCGGCTTGGCTGGACCGCTGTCACCCAATATCCTGATCTCGCGCTGTGGATAAGGGATAGAAATGGAATGTTTTTGAAATTCACGCCAGATATCCAGATAGATTGCGGACTGCAGGCCTCCGGCACCTTCTTCCGGATCCGGAATCCAGACGGTCAGGCATAGATCTATGCCATTTTCCCCAAAACCTTTTACTTGGACATCTGCCGCCGGATCCTTCAATACCCGAGGCTGACGATTGCCCGCCTCCCGCATCAGTTCCATGGCCTCTTCCAGCGGGCTGTCATAGCTTACCTGTAGAGACATTTGCACACGCGACCTGTGCGCGATATGGGAATGGTTGATGACTGCATTGGTTATCAGGATCTCGTTTGGTACAACTACCTGGGTTCCATCCGTTTTACGTAACACCATATAGCGCGAGCGCAAATCGCTTACCATGCCGTAATGGTTATCGATGGTGATCAAATCGCCGATCTGCATGGATTTGTCCGTGAGCAGAATGAAGCCGCTGACGTAATTGCTGGCAATCTTTTGCAGGCCCAAACCTATCCCGACGCCCAAGGCTCCACCAAATACCGAGAGCAGCGTAATATCAAAACCTATAGCAGATAGCCCGAATAAAATGGCAAGGAGTGATAACAGTATGCGCAAAAGCTTGCTCAACACCACGCGCATATTAATTCCGATGTGCTCAGAACGCATGAGCCTGTTTTCAAGCAGCCGGCTCACCCAGAGCGCGATAACCAGTGTGAGCAATACGGTGAATACTGCCTGAATCACCAGCAGCAATGTAATGGGGTGCTTGCCTACACCGAACTTCACGCTCTCCAGCGCCGCTTCTATTTCCGGCAACAGTCCGCTTACATGGAACACCAGAATGATCCAGACCGTAGTGGAAATGGCGTTTTCCATGGTACGCACCCAGCCGCTGGGTGCAAATATATAGCGCAGCGCATAAACCGCCAGACGGATGATGGCCATTGCCAGCAGCAACTTGGCCGCAAAGCCAAGGACTATGGTCTGCTGCCAGTGGCCCAGGGCAAACTCAGCTATATAAACAAATACCAGAGAAGTCAGAGGAAACAGAACACGATTGATGGCGCCTATGCCAACCTTCCAGTTTTCAAGTGCGTGACCTACGACATAGGAGCGCAACAACCCGTTAATCGACCATGCCAAAATCACTGCCAGCATAAGCACCAGCAGTTGCCAGAGGAATACCGGGGTAGATATATAGGCCTGCAACTGCTGCCAGGCCAAAGTCAATTCATTACTCATGCAGGAAAATCCATATCAACAATCATAGAAGGAAAATAGTCGCCAGACCCAGGAAAATAAAGAAGCCGCCGCTATCCGTCACCGCAGTAATCAGCACGCTGGAACCCACAGCCGGGTCCCGCCCGGACTTAGTCATGACCAGCGGGATCATCACACCCATAAATGCGGCAAGCAGCAGATTGAGCGTCATTGCGGCTGTCATCACCAAGCCAAGCTGAAGGTTGCCATATAGCCACCAAGCCATCAGGCCAAGCACGCTGCCCCATATCAGGCCGTTCAGTAAACTCACACCCAGCTCTTTTAATAGCAGTGATTTCATATTGTGAGAGGATATCTGCCCCAGCGCGAAACCGCGCACGATCATGGTCGTGGTCTGGTTGCCCGAGTTCCCGCCAATCCCGGCCACGATTGGCATAAGTGCCGCCAGCGCCACGATTTTCTCTATGGAGCCTTCAAACACACCAATCACGCGCGAGGCGACAAATGCCGTGACTAGGTTGATCGCCAACCATGTCCAACGGTTTTGCACCGACTTCCACACCGAAGAGAACAGGTCCTCTTCCTCGCGCAAACCTGCCATGGAAAGCATGTCGCTTTCGGCCTCGCCCCGGATGAAGTCCATGACTGTATCTACGGTCAACCGCCCTACTAATATATTATTTTCATCCACCACCGGCGCCGTCACCAAGTCATAACGTTCGAATGCCTTAGCCGCCTTATCTGCCTTATCTTCCGGATGAAATACCACGGCATCTTCTGCCATGATCTCGTCCACCCCGGAATCAAGATCACTGACCACCAAGCGTTTCAAGGGTAAGACGCCACGCAGGATATCGTCGCGATCGACTACAAATAGCTTATCGGTATGATCGGGTAGGCTACCTATACGACGCAGGTAACGTAACGTAACTTCCAGGGAAACATCTTCGCGGATAGTGACGATATCAAAGTCCATCAGCGCACCAACAGCATCCTCAGGATAAGCCAGGGCAGACTGCAAGCGCTCACGGTTACGGCTATCGAGACTGTCCAGCAAGTCTTGCAGCACATCCTTGGGCAGATCCGGGGCAAGGTCGGCCAGCTCATCCGTATCCAGTTGCTCAGCTGCCGCGAGCAACTCATCACTGTCCATATCCGCGATAAGTGTCTGCCGTACGGCATCCGAAACTTCCAGCAGGATCTCGCCGTCACGTTCGGCCTTGACCAGCTCCCAAACATCCAGACGCTGCTCAAGAGGCAAAGCTTCAAGAATATAGGCAACGTCGGCAGGATGTAGTGCATCAAGCCTCTTTTGCAGTTCGACGAGGTTTTGCTTATGCACCAGAGACTCAACCAGCGCATGTTTAGGCATGTCCTGCTTGTGCACCAACTCCTCTACCAACTTGTGTTTGGTCAAGAGGTTAATGACTTGCTGCAGGCTCTCCTGTAAGCTTTCTTTTGATTCTTGGGTATCGGCCATAGTTAAGTCCGCTTAGCTTGCAGGTACAAAATGGTAGCCACCATGACAATTTACTCTATCAATGGCAGCCATATATAACTTCGTTATTATGGTGTTTTTTGATGATGGCGAAAACCTTTAATCACCAAACTTTCTTGAAAAACTTTCTATACGGATAATTGAGCTGCGATGCTTTACTTATATGGAACATCCTCTTGCCATCTATGTGAGGAAGCCAGCGCGCTTCTGGTATTTCTGAGACAGGAATTGCAGCTTGATTGGACCGAAGTTGATATTGCTGATGACGATGAGCTAATGCAACGCTATAGCTTAAAGATACCAGTCTTGTATCGGATGGACAACGATGCTGAGCTGAATTGGCCCTTTTCCAATGATGACATCAAAAGCTTTGTGACATCCTCTCTTGGATAAACAAAAAGCCGGCTTTGCCGGCTTTTTGTGATGTCGCTTGAAAGCAGTTTATTCCGCTGTAACTGCTTCAGTAGCGGTATCCGGACGATCCACCAGTTCAACCAAGGCCATAGGTGCATTGTCGCCATTACGGAAACCACACTTCAAAATACGCAGATAACCGCCATTGCGTGTTTGGTAGCGTGGGCCGAGTTCTTCAAACAGCTTGCCTACGATATCGCGGTCACGCGTACGGTTAAATGCCAGGCGGCGGTTAGCCAAGCTCGGCTTTTTACCCAGAGTAATCAAAGGCTCTGCCACACGGCGCAGTTCTTTGGCTTTTGGCAAAGTCGTTTTAATGACTTCATGCTTCAATAAAGAATTTGCCATATTGCGCAGCATTGCCTGACGATGGCTACTGGTGCGGTTCAATTTACGATTGCTATTGCGATGACGCATGGTGATACCCTCGAATCTTTGCAGGAATACTTGTTTAGTTTAGTTTTTCCAGGCCAACTGGCGGCCAGTTTTCCAGTTTCATGCCCAACGTAAGGCCCTTGGAAGCCAGCACATCCTTGATCTCATTCAGAGATTTACGGCCAAGATTTGGTGCCTTCAGCAGTTCATTTTCACCGCGTTGAATCAAATCGCCGATGTAGTAGATGTTTTCAGCCTTTAGGCAGTTTGCCGAGCGAACAGTCAATTCCAGATCGTCCACCGGGCGAAGCAGGATAGGGTCAACTTGTGGCGCATGCTTGACTTCAACCTCGGTCGGCGCACCTTCAAGGTCAGCAAACACCGCTAACTGGCCCATGAGAATACGTGCAGCATCGCGAATAGCTTGCTCTGGTTCGATAACGCCATTAGTTTCAACGTCCATCACCAGCTTATCCAAGTCGGTGCGTTGCTCTACACGGGCACTCTCAACATGGTAACTCACCTTGTTGATCGGGCTGAATGAAGCATCCACTAGGATAAATCCTAATACGCGGTCTTCCTCTTCACCCTTTTGGCGAACAGGCACAGGTTGATAACCGCGACCCATTTCGACTTTAACTTCCAGGTTGATTTTGCCACCTTTAGTCAAATGCGCGATTACATGATTGGGGTTAACAATCTCGGCATCGTGGCCGGTATCGAAATCGCCAGCAGTCACTACACCTTCAGTTGACTTGTTCAGAGTAAGAACGGCTTCGCTCTTGCTATTCAGCTTGAGCGCAACACCCTTGAGGTTCAGCAGGATATCTACGACATCTTCCTGTACGCCATCAAGCGTAGAGTATTCGTGCACGACGCCATCAATCTTGACTTCAGTGATTGCAAAGCCAGGAATGGAGGACAGCAGCACACGGCGCAAAGCGTTACCAAGTGTGTAACCAAAACCGCGCTCCATTGGCTCAAGCGTCACCCGTGCACGCACAGGAGAAAGCACTTCAACTTCAACAACGCGGGGCTTCAAATATTCAGTCGGACTGTTTTGCATAAACTTTCCTTACGGTCCTAATTGCTTAGGGTTTAATTACTTGGAGTAGAGCTCAACCACCAGCGATTCATTGATCGTGGATGGCAATTCATCACGCTGCGGCTTCGCTTTAAAAGTACCTTTAAGCGCTTTCACATCTACAGAAATCCACTCAGGGAATCCGCGCTGCTCTGCGGCTTCAAGCGCACCCTTGATACGGAGCTGCTGCTTGGAAGCCTCGGCCACTTGTACTTCATCACCTGGACGCACCTGGTATGAAGGAATGTTGACGCGCTTGCCATTAACCAAAATACTATTATGGCGAACAATCTGACGTGCCTCAGTGCGTGAAGCACCAAAACCCATACGGTAGGCTACGTTATCCAGACGGCATTCAAGCAGTTGCAAGAGGTTCTCGCCGGTAATACCTTTTTGACGATCAGCATCAGCATAATAGCCACGGAACTGGCCTTCAAGAATGCCATAAATGCGACGCAGTTTTTGCTTTTCGCGCAATTGAACGCCGTAGTCCGACAAGCGTTGGTTACGTCTCTGACCATGCTGGCCAGGTGGGAAATTACGTTTTTCGATAGCGCACTTGTCAGTGAAGCACTTTTCGCCTTTAAGGAAAAGTTTTTCGCCTTCACGACGGCACTGACGGCATTTAGGATCAAGATTTCTAGCCAAGGTGTTCTCCTGTTATTCTTTCTGCATTCGTCGCTGTTTAAATACGACGTTTTTTAGGTGGACGGCAACCGTTGTGCGGTACTGGCGTCACATCAGAAATGCTGGTGATTTTGAAGCCAGCTGCGTTAAGCGCACGAACTGCAGACTCGCGACCTGGGCCTGGGCCCTTGATGCGCACTTCAAGATTCTTTACGCCGCACTCCTGTGCAGCTTTGCCGGCTGCTTCGGCAGCTACCTGTGCGGCAAACGGGGTACTTTTACGTGAACCCTTAAAGCCGGCACCACCAGAGGTAGCCCAGGAAAGCGCGTTACCCTGACGATCGGTAATAGTAATAATCGTATTATTAAAAGATGCATGTACGTGGGCAATGCCCTCAGCAATGTTCTTTTTTACTTTCTTACGTACACGTGCGTTAGCTTTAGCCATGTTACTTATTCCTTACCATTAATTCTTACTTGGAAGCCTTAATTGGCTTGATTGGACCCTTACGTGTCCGGGCATTAGTCTTGGTGCGCTGACCGCGAACTGGCAAACCGCGGCGATGACGGACGCCGCGATAGCAGCCTAAATCCATCAGGCGCTTGATGTTCATTGAAACTTCACGGCGAAGGTCACCTTCCACCTTCAATTTCGCAATTTCGTCACGTAGTTTCTCGACTTCAGCATCATTCAGATCCTTGATCTTAGCTGTAGCCAAAACACCAGCAGCCAAGCAAATCTGCTTCGCCGTGTTGCGACCCACACCATAAATCGACGTTAAGGCGATATCAGTGTGCTTATGATTTGGGATATTTACCCCTGCTATCCGAGCCATGTACCTACTCCACAATATTGGCACATGCTTTTAGTAAAAATACTATCTGCATGCTTACAAATCGCCAAAAAAGCCTAAGATTTTAACAGCTTGGCTGACATTAAACAATTGGCATCGCCAACTTTAAATGCGCCTCGCATCCAGTTTTGTTACCTATTAACCTTGACGTTGCTTATGGCGTGGGTCAGTGCAAATAACACGCACGACACCACGGCGGCGAACGACCTTACAATGGCGGCATAAAGCCTTAACCGATGCACGAACTCTCATTTTCAATCCCTCACTACAGCTTAAAATATTTAGCTTATTTAACGCGGAAAATTATCCGCGCACGCGATAAATCATAAGGTGTCATTTCCACAGTGACCTTGTCACCTGGCAGGATGCGGATATAGTTTTTGCGCATCTTGCCGGAAATATGCCCCAGCACTACATGATCATTTTCCAACTTTACGCGGAAGGTGGCATTGGGCAGATTCTCCAATACCACACCTTGCATCTCGATCGAATCCTCCTTAGCCATGCTCGCAACTCTCAACCATGGTCTATCGATCAGCGCGTAACTGCGCCACCTTTAAAATTAGCCTTCTTCAGCAAACCTTCATATTGGTGCGACATCAGGTGTGATTGCACTTGGATCATGAAATCCATTGTCACCACAACAATAATCAGCAAAGAAGTACCGCCAAAATAGAATGGCACGTTGTATTTCAAAATCAGGAATTCCGGTAACAAGCAAACTGCCGTTATATACAAGGCACCTATCAGGGTTAATCGTCCCATGATGTGATCAATATACTTCGCAGTTTGATCGCCAGGACGGATACCCGGTACAAAAGCGCCGCTCTTCTTCAGGTTATCAGCCGTTTCTTTAGGGTTGAACACCAACGCCGTGTAAAAGAAGCAGAAAAATATAATCGCCGTAGCAAAAGAGATAATATATATCGGCTGACCTGGGGAGAAAGTGGATCCCAGATCTCTCAGCCACGACATGCTATCCCTGCTGCCGAACCAGCCAGCCATTGTGGCCGGGAACAAAATAATACTGGAAGCGAAAATCGGCGGAATAACGCCAGCCATATTCAGCTTCAATGGTAAGTGGCTGGTTTGTCCACCAAATACCTTGCGCCCCACCTGGCGTTTGGCATAGTTCACCGTAATCTTGCGCTGGCCCTTTTCAACAAAGACCACAAAAGCCGTTACAAGCAAAGTCGCTGCAAACAGGAACAATACCAGCGGGATGGAGAATGCACCGGTTCGCGCCAACTCCAGTGTGCTGCCAATCGCATGTGGCAACCCTGCCACAATCCCTGCAAAAATAATGATCGAAATACCATTGCCGATGCCGCGCTCAGTAATTTGCTCGCCCAGCCACATCAGGAACATGGTACCGCTCACCAGAGTAGTTACTGCTATTAGCCGGAACATCAGACCCGGATCTATTACCAAGCCGGCCTGGCCTTCAAGCGCAATCGAAATGCCCAACGCCTGGAAAGTTGCCAAGACCAAGGTGCCGTAGCGCGTATATTTAGTAATGGTGCGACGCCCGGCCTCGCCCTCTTTCTTCAGCTGCTCCATCTGCGGCGACACTACTGTCAGCAGTTGCATGATGATGGAGGCTGAAATGTAAGGCATGATACCCAGTGCAAACACCGTGAATCTCGACAAGGCACCGCCGGAAAACATGTTAAACATGCCCAGAATACCGTTGCTCTGCGACTCAAACAGCTTGGCCAGGACTACCGGGTCAATACCAGGAACCGGAACATGCGCACCCAAGCGGAATACAACCAATGCGCCCAGCACAAATAGCAAGCGAGCTTTGAGCTCACTCATCTTGCCGACAGAACCTAAAAAACTATCATTAGCCAATGGTTAGTATCTCTCTGGGCTTTATTCTACGATCTTGCCGCCAGCAGCTTCGACAGCAGCGCGCGCGCCCTTGCTCAGCAACAAGCCTTGTACGGTAATTGCACGGCCCAGCTCACCCGACAGGTAAATCTTGACGCCGGTGACACTTCCACTAACGACGTTAGCCTGTTTCAACGCCAGCAAATCAATAACGTCAAATGGCAGTCTTGCCAGTTCACCAGTACGCACATGTGCTGTATCGGCTTTAGTCAGTGACTTAAAACCACGCTTAGGCAGGCGACGTTGCAAAGGCATTTGACCGCCTTCAAAGCCAACCTTGTGGAAACCGCCGGTGCGTGACTTTTGGCCTTTATGTCCGCGTCCGCCAGTCTTGCCGAAACCGGAACCGATACCACGTCCAACGCGGCGTCTTTCTGGATTGCTGCCATCTGCAGGCTTGATAGTATTCAAATTCATTATGCTTCTACCTTTACTAGATAGCTGACAGTATTGATCATGCCGCGAACAGCCGGTGTATCTTGCAACTCAACGGTCTGGCGAATGCGACGCAAGCCCAAGCCGGCTACACAAGCGCGATGAGACGCAATACGGCCGATAGTGCTCTTAACCAGAGTAACTCTCACTACGCCGGTTTCATTTTTTGCTTTAGCCATGATTAGCCCCTAATTTCTTCAACAGACTTGCCACGCTTGGCGGCGATTTCAGAAGGCGTATTCATTGCCTGGAGGCCGTTCAATGTTGCCCGCACTACATTATAGGGATTAGATGAACCAATACATTTAGCCAGTACGTTGGTAACACCCATCACTTCAAAAATAGCACGCATCGCGCCGCCGGCGATAATGCCCGTACCTTCGGAAGCTGGCTGAATGAATACCTTGGCCGCACCGTGAACTCCGGTTACTGCATGATGCAAAGTGCCGTTATTCAGGCTCACCTTGACCATGCCGCGACGTGCTTCATCCATAGCTTTTTGTACAGCTACCGGAACTTCACGCGCCTTGCCTTTGCCCATGCCTACTGCACCATCACCATCACCAACAACAGTGAGTGCTGCAAAACTCATAATCCGGCCGCCCTTGACCACCTTGGTCACACGGTTAACCGAGATCATTTTTTCGCGCATCCCGTCAGTCTGCTGCTGTTCCATTTCTTTTGCTTTTGCCATCATCAATCCAGTGTATTAGCCATATCGACAGTTAAAAGGACAAGCCATGTTCACGCGCGGCATCAGCCAGCGCCTTGATACGGCCGTGGTATTTATAGCCAGAACGATCAAAGGCAACGGATGTGATGCCAGCAGCCTTGGCTTTTTCGGCAATCCGCTTACCAATTACCGTAGCAGCTTCAATGTTGCCACCGTTCTTGAGCTTTTTACGAACATCTGCCTCGAGGGTAGATGCACTCGCAAGCACCTTGTCGCCGGTTTCAGCAATAATTTGCGCATAGATATGGCCGTTACTGCGGTGAACGCTTAATCGCGTTACCTTCAGCTCTGCAATTTTGGCACGGGTTTTACGTGCGCGACGCAGACGTGGATTTGTATTCAGATTGTTCATAGCTGTTGTTCCTAAGCAACCTTACTTCTTCTTGGTTTCTTTAATAATGACCACTTCATCCGCATAACGTACGCCCTTGCCCTTATATGGCTCGGGTGAACGATAGGCACGAATCTGTGCGGCAACTTGGCCAACCACCTGTTTATCAAAACCCTTTAATACGACTTCAGTCGGAGTTGGGGTTTCAACAGTGACGCCCGCGGGCATTTTGTGATTGATCGGGTGTGAATACCCAAGGTCCAGATTCAACATAGCGCCTTGAGCCTGAGCCTTATAGCCCACACCAACCAAAGTCAGCTTACGTGAAAAACCTTGTGAAACACCTAACACCATATTGGCAACCAGGGCGCGCAAAGTGCCAGACATAGCACGCGCATGCTGGCTATCGTTAGCCGCTGCGAAGGTAATCGCATCACCCTCACGCTGCAGGTTCACGGCGCCGGTCAACGGTTGGGTCATGTTACCCATAGGGCCGCTTACTGAAATATTGTCAGCACTTAATGCAACTTCCACTTTTGCCGGGATAAGGACTGGATTTTTAGCTACACGAGACATAGTTCGCTCCTTAAGCCACAACGCACAGCACTTCACCACCGATACCGGCAGCGCGCGCTTTACGATCAGTCATCACACCCTTGGACGTAGACACGATGGTCACGCCGAGGCCATTCATTACCGTAGGTATATTCTGGTTTCCGCGATAGACACGAAGACCAGGCTTACTTACACGGTCAATCTTTTCTATTACCGGACGACCAGCATAATACTTAAGGCTGATATTTAATTGCGGTTTACCGTCATTCGCCTGTATGGCGAAATCGTCGATATAACCCTCATCTTTTAAAACAGCAGCAATTGCGGTCTTAAGTTTGGATGACGGCATTGAAACTACCGGCTTATTGACACTTTGCGCATTACGAATACGCGTCAGCATATCGGCAATCGGATCACTCATACTCATTGTTCAATACCTCCGTTTACCAGCTAGCTTTGGTGACGCCTGGCACTTCGCCACGCATCATCAGTTCGCGCAACTTGCTGCGCCCAATGCCGAATTTACTAAATACGCCACGAGGACGACCAGTCAAGGCGCAACGATTACGCAGGCGCACCGGGCTGGAATTACGCGGCAGGCTTTGCAGCTTAATGCGAGCCTCACGACGATCCTCCGGCGAAGCCTTCAAATCAGTAGCCGCAGCCGTTAATTCAGCTCGTTTAGCCGCGTATTTCTTTACTGTTTCGCGGCGCTTTTGTTCGCGTTCAATTAGACAGGTCTTAGCCATAAGTCCTCAGTTTCTAAACGGAAAGCTGAATGCGGAGAGTAATGCTCTAGCCTCTTCGTCAGTTTTAGCCGTCGTTGTAATAGTGATATTCATGCCACGTAGTGCATCTATCTTGTCGTACTCAATTTCAGGGAAAATGATTTGCTCTTTCACACCCATGTTGTAATTGCCGCGACCATCAAACGACTTGGGAGAAATACCGCGGAAATCGCGGATACGCGGGATAGCAACAGTCACCAAGCGATCAAGGAACTCATACATACGCTCACGGCGCAGAGTCACCTTGCAGCCCACAGGATAATCGTCACGAATCTTAAAGGCCGCAACAGATTTCTTGGCTTTGGTAACCACTGGCTTTTGACCTGCGATCTTCTGCATATCACCAACCGCGTTTTCCATTACCTTCTTGTCAGCAACCGCTTCGCCCACGCCCATATTGAGCGTAATTTTCTTGATGCGCGGCACTTCCATCACAGATGTATAACCGAACTGCTCGGTCATCTGCTTAACCACAGTCTCTTTATAAAAATCTTTTAATCTAGCCATGATGCTTCCTTATGCCCTAAGCCTATGCGTCAACAACTTCACCGCTTGACTTGAAGACGCGCACTTTGCGTCCATCATCAAGGGTCTTGAAGCCGATGCGCTCACCCTTTTGGGTAGCTACATTAAATAAAGCAACATTAGAGATATCAATTGGCATCTCCTTATTGATGATGCCCCCAGTGATACCCTTCATCGGATTCGGCCTGGCGTGTTTTTTTACCATATTGACGCCTTCAACCAATACCTGACCAGACTCCAGAACGCGCAACACAGTGCCACGCTTTCCCTTGTCCTTACCAGTATTCAGGACGACTTCATCGCCCTTGCGAATTTTACTCATCAACCAGCTCCTTACAGTACTTCTGGTGCCAACGAAACGATCTTCATGAAGCGCTCGCCGCGAAGCTCACGTGTCACCGGCCCAAAAATACGGGTACCAATCGGTTCCAGCTTGTTATTTAACAATACGGCAGCATTGCCATCGAACTTGACCAGGGAGCCATCAGGACGGCGTACGCCTTTCGTGGTACGAACCACGACAGCGCTGTAAACCTCACCTTTTTTGACGCGGCCACGCGGGGCTGCATCCTTAATGGTGACCTTGATTACATCGCCAATGCCGGCATAACGGCGCTTCGAGCCACCCAACACCTTGATGCACATCACAGAACGTGCGCCAGTGTTATCGGCAACTTCCAGCCGAGATTGCATTTGAATCATGAGATATTCTCCAACTTAATCCGTTAAACCAACACCAGCCGCTTTATCACTCGGCTGACTACACCACGGTTAGTATTGGGGCGCCAGCTAGCTGGGCGCCGAAAAGTCCAACATTATATATTGCTTACCCATGTACACGCAACACAGGCCTGACAATAGTTTTATACGTTACTGGATTTCTGTACGATCTTGCTTACACGCCAGGTCTTGGTCTTGGAAAGCGGGCGGCCCTCTTCGATTACAACCAGATCACCTTCCTTGCACTCGTTAGTTTCATCATGTGCATGGAATTTATTTGAGCGCAGTATGATCTTGCCCAACAAGGCATGTTTAACCTTGCGCTCCACCAATACCGTAACCGTCTTATCCATCTTGTCGCTGACCACGCGACCACTCAGAGTCCGGGCTACTTTTGCAGCTTGCTTTTCGCTATTCATATTCACTCCGATTAGGCCTGACCAGCTTTTGCTGATTGGGCTTTTTCTGCAAGCACGGTACGAACGCGAGCGATGTCACGTCTAACCTTGCTTACCTGATCTACTTTATTAAGTTGCTGTGTGGCCAATTGCATACGCATGGAGAACTGCGCACGGCGCAATTCGATCAGCTCACTATTCAACTCATCAACAGACTTGTTTCTTAATTCGGTTGCTTTCATTTTCAGCTCCCAAGGTGACGGGTAGTGAAAGTAGTTTCGATTGGCAGCTTGGCAGCAGCCAGACGGAACGCCTCACGCGCCAGCTCTTCGCTAACGCCGTCCATTTCATATAACATTTTCCCAGGCTGAATTTGGGCAACATAGTACTCCGTACTACCCTTACCATTACCCATACGCACTTCAGCCGGCTTCTTGGAAATCGGCTGATCCGGGAAAATCCGGATCCACACGCGGCCACCGCGCTTGATATGACGTGTCATCACGCGACGCGCCGCCTCAATCTGACGCGCTGTCAAACGACCGCGGCCAATTGCCTTCAGACCATATTCGCCGAAACTCACCTTATTGCCAGTTGTGGCAATACCTTTGTTACGGCCCTTCTGCATCTTGCGGTATTTTTGTCTAGCTGGCTGTAGCATCTTTTGCCCCCGACTTCCTTACTTTTGTCTCAGGTTCAGCAGCCACACTCGCTGCCGGTTTTCTTACTTTCTTTTCTGCATCGGCCGCAGCAACTTTAGCTACCGGCTTTCTTTCTTTTCTTTCGGGCTCTGCAGTACCTGTAGCAGGGGCTGCGATAGCCTGTTCAGCTTTATCTGTGAACACCTCGCCCTTGAATACCCAAACCTTGATGCCGATAATGCCATAAGTGGTTTGTGCTTCAGCTACGCCGTAATCGATGTCGGCACGAAGTGTATGTAATGGCACACGGCCTTCGCGATACCATTCAGTACGCGCAATTTCGATCCCATTCAGACGGCCGGCGCTCATGATCTTGATGCCTTGTGCGCCTAAACGCATTGCATTTTGCATGGCGCGCTTCATTGCACGACGGAACATGACACGCTTTTCAAGCTGTTGAGCGATGCTTTGTGCAATTAGCGCAGCATCGATTTCCGGCTTGCGGACTTCTTCAATATTCAGATGTACCGGCACGCCCATCAGGCCTTGCAGGCTAGAGCGCAACGACTCGATGTCCTCGCCCTTCTTGCCGATGACGATACCTGGCCGCGCACTGTAGATCGTGATCTTGGCGTTCTTTGCAGGACGCTCGATGATGATTCTACTAACAGCAGCATGAGCCAGCTTCTTATTAAGGAACTCGCGTACCTTGATATCGCTGCTCAGCATTGCCGGGAAATTTTTGCTATTGGCATACCAACGAGACAACCAGTTCTTCTGGACACTCAGGCGGAAACCAAACGGATGAATTTTCTGACCCATAACGACCCCTTTAGTTACCGACCGTCACAGTGATGTGACTGGTTGGTTTAACAATTTTTCCAGCGCGGCCTTTGGCACGAGCACGAATACGTTTGAGCACTACACCTTTATCGACATAAATTGAAAGCACTTTCAATTCGTCAATATCTGCACCCTCGTTATGCTCAGCATTGGCGATTGCCGACTCCACGACCTTCTTGATAATCTCTGCGCCCTTTTTCGGGGAAAAATTCAAGATATTGAGCGCGTAATCTACTTTCTTACCGCGCACCAGATCGGCCACCAAACGAGCTTTCTGTGGGGACAGATGAACACCTTTTAATACTGCGGATACTTTCATCGTCATACTCCTACTTCTTAGCCTTTTTATCGGCCGCGTGACCCTTGAACGTACGGGTCATTGCAAACTCGCCGAGCTTGTGGCCCACCATGTTTTCTGAAATCAGCACCGGGATATGCTGCTTACCGTTGTGAACTGCAATGGTCAACCCAATGAAGTCCGGCAATATAGTAGAGCGACGCGACCATGTCTTGATCGGCTTTCTGTCGCGGATAGCAGAAGCTGCCTCTACTTTTTTCGCCAAATGCCCATCAATGAACGGGCCTTTTTTAACTGAACGTGCCATATGTATTACCTCTTATTAGCCGGACGACGGCTTACGCGCATGTTATCGGTACGCTTGTTGCGGCGTGTACGGTAGCCCTTCGTAGGCGTACCCCATGGGCTCACCGGATTCATACCGGCAGCAGTCTTGCCTTCACCACCACCGTGCGGGTGATCGACCGGGTTCATTACCACACCGCGGACGGTAGGACGAACACCGCGCCAGCGCATGGCGCCAGCCTTACCAATGGATCGCAATGAATGCTCTTCGTTGCCGACTTCGCCAATAGTAGCCTTGCAATCCACATGCACACGGCGAACTTCGCCTGAGCGCAAACGCAGTTGCGCATAGCTACCTTCGCGAGCCAGCAATTGCACGGAAGTGCCTGCAGAGCGGGCCAATTGCGCACCCTTACCTGGCTGCAACTCGATGCAATGAATCGTACTACCAACAGGAATATTACGTAACGGCAAAGCATTACCCGGCTTGATCGGTGCGTCAGAACCACTCACCAACTGCATGCCGGCGCTTATGCCACGCGGAGCAATAATGTAACGGCGCTCGCCATCGGCATAGCACAGCAATGCAATATGCGCAGTGCGGTTTGGATCGTATTCGATCTGCTCAACCTTGGCCACGATGCCATCTTTGTTACGACGGAAATCGATCAGGCGGTAATGTTGCTTATGACCACCGCCCTGGTGGCGAATCGTAATGTGACCATTATGATTACGACCGGCATTCCTGCTTTGCGGCTCCAGCAAAGGAGCATGCGGCTTGCCCTTATGCAAACCTGGTGTAACTACTTTTACTACAGCGCGACGACCTGGGGAAGTCGGCTTGACTTTAATCAGTGCCATGATTTCTCCTATTCGCCTGCTGCAAAGTTAATTTCTTGACCTGGCTTCAAGCTTACAAAAGCTTTCTTCCAGTCCTTACGACGACCAATTACACGACCGGCGCGCTTTTCCTTACCCTTGATATTAGCAACGGTAACATTCTGCACTTCAACCTTGAACACTAACTCAACTGCCGCCTTGATTTCCGGCTTGGTAGCATCAGTGCGCACCTTGAAGGCGATTTGCTGATGCTTGTCAGCAATGCGTGTGGCTTTTTCGGTAATTTGCGGAGCAAGAATGACTTGCAACAAACGATCTTGACTATTAATTAGGGCGCTCATGCCAGCATCTCCTCAAGCTTCTTCACTGCGGCCTTGGTTGCCACCACGTTCGGGAAGCGCACTAGGCTTACAGGATCAGCATACTGCGCCTCAATCACCATGACGTTGGTCAGGTTACGCGCAGACAAATACAAGTTTTCATCAAACCCATCAACCAGTACCAGCACGCCCTCAACATAACCCAGGCCTTGAATCTTGGCGCTCAGCATCTTGGTCTTAGGTGCGTCGATAGTGAACTCTTCCACCACGCTCAAACGATCCTGCCGAACCAGTTCGGACAGAATGGAGCACATACCGGCGCGATACGCCTTACGGTTAACCTTGTGGCTGAAATTTTCATCCGGGCTATTAGGGAAAGCACGACCGCCTCCACGCCAGATCGGGCTGGAGCTCATACCGGACCGTGCACGACCGGTACCTTTTTGATTCCATGGCTTCTTGGTGGTGTGATGAACATTGCCGCGACCCAGTTGCGCACGGGTAGCAGTACGAGCATTAGCCATATAGGCCACAACGACCTGATGCACCAATGCTTCATTGAACTCACGGCCAAAGGTGATCTCGGAGACAGTCACGCTATCTTTGGCGGGTTTACCGTTTTTATCGATTAATTTGAGTTCCATTATTTGCTCACTTTCGCTGCAGATTTAACAGCTGGGCGCACTACTACACTACCGCCCTTGGAGCCAGGAATAGCACCCTTAATCAGTAGCAGATTACGCTCAACATCCACACGCACCACTTGCAGATTCTGCACTGTGGTTTTTACGTCACCCAAATGGCCAGCCATACGCTTGCCAGGGAATACGCGACCAGGATCCTGGTTCATACCGATAGAACCTGGCGAGTTATGTGAACGAGAGTTACCGTGAGAAGCTCTGTTAGAGCTGAAATTGTGGCGCTTGATTGCGCCGGAGAAACCTTTACCCAGAGAAGTGCCGGTTACATCAACCATTTGGCCAGGCTGAAAAATCTCAACCGTAACCTGGCCACCTAATGTATAGCCAGCCAGCACATCTTCAGTAACGGAGAATTCCTTGATGCCAGCACCGGCAGCTGCACCAGCCTTGGCATAATGCCCAGTCAGTGCCTTGCTGATACGGCTAGCGCGACGCTCACCGTGAGCGACCTGCAGGCCAGAATAGCCATCGCTTTGCAGCGTTTTGATCTGTGTCACGCGGTTA
>CAZBSR010000013.1:0-10402 GCA_964494575.1 uncultured Methylophilaceae bacterium
TGGAAGAATTCGCTATAAGCATCGGCCAGCCGCACCAGGTATTCGCGCGGGATATCCTGCTCGTAATATACATTGCGCTGTTCTATGCGCTCGGCAAGAGCGTCTATCGGTGTCTGCAGGTAGATGACCAAATCCGGTGCCGAGGCTTTCAATTGCATATGCTGGTACATCTGGCGATATAGCGCATATTCCTCGTCATCGAGGTTAAGCCGCGCGAAGATAGGGTCTTTCTCCAGGAAGAAATCGGCAATTGTGGCCTGGGCGAACATGTCGCGCTGGGTCAGGTCGCTGATCTGGTTAGCGCGCTGGAACAGGAAGAATAGCTGGGTTGGCAGCGCATAACGTGGGGCGTCCTGGTAGAAGCGCGGCAGGAAAGGGTTGGCCTCTGCATTTTCCAGCAGCAGGTTGACCGAATACTTGTCAGCCAACTGGCGTGCGAGCGTGGTCTTGCCGCTGCCGATCGGGCCTTCGATCACGATGTAGTGATATTTATCGATGAGCGTCATGTCAGCCATATTTTTACTCATTGATCCTGTTAACGTCCTGGCCGATAAAACTCCCGGCAAGATTTTTAACGGCTTGGCCTTGCAGCATGAGGTCGGGCGCGATCTCTGCAAGGGGCAGCAGTACAAAGCCACGTTCATGCATGCGCTGGTGCGGCAGGGTCAGCTCAGGTGTATCCATTACCATATCATCGTATAGCAGCAAGTCCAGGTCCAGTACCCGCGGCGCGTTCGGGAACGGCCGTTCACGCCCATGCAGGTTTTCCAGGGCCAACAGTGCATTCAGTAATTCCAGCGGCTGCAGGCTGGTTTCCACCTCGGCTACAGCATTGATGAAATCCGGCTGGTTGTCATAGCCCACCGGCGTGCTGCGATAAAGTGCCGAGTGCCTGATCATGGCAGTAGCCGGCAGGGCGGAAAGCTCAACAAAAGCGCGTTGTATCTGGTTGGCTGGTTGCTGCAAATTGCTGCCCAGGGCGATAAAGGCGCGGGCCATGGCTATTCGGCAATATGGCTGGCAGCCGGTTTTCTGCGGCTACGGCGGCGCCGCTTCTTGGGTCCGGAGCCAGACACCAGGGAGTTGGGGACCAGCATGGTGTCGCGTTTTGCATAATCTGCATTGGCAAAATCGGTCCACCAGGTACCTAGCTCCATCGGTAGCTCTCCGGATTCGCAGCGTAGCAGCAGGAAGTCGTATGCGGCGCGGTAACGCGGATGTTCGAGCAAGGCGTAAGGGCGCTTGCCGGCGCGCTGTTCAAACCTCAGCTGCATGCCCCAGATTTCCTTCATGGTGGTGCTGAAGCGTTTATGGATGGCCAGTTTTTCAGCCTGGATATCGCAAACCTCGGTCATGGCCATATGCAATGCTGGAATCGGCCTGTGGTCCTGCTTCTGGTACTTTTGCCAGGCAATCAGGACTTCATGCCATAACAGCGTTGCGAATAAAAACCCCGGCGATACTGCTTTGCCGGCGCGTACGCGAGTGTCGGTATTCTTAAGTGCGAGGTTGATGAAGCGCTCGCCCATGGGCTGTTCTAGCACCATGTCCAGCATTGGCAGCAGCCCATGATGCAAGCCGTGTTTACGTAAGGCGATCACACTTTCTATGGCATGGCCGGAAAGGAAAAGCTTGAGCATCTCATCGAACAGGCGCGAAGGCGGTACGTCTTCCAGCGCATTGGCGAGCCGTGGGATAGGTGCCCCGGTAGCCGCGTCCAGATTGAGTCCCAGCTTGGCCGATAGTCGTATGGCGCGCAGCATGCGCACCGGGTCTTCGCGATAGCGCGTCTCCGGGTCGCCTATCATACGCAGGATACCGGCCTGGATATCGGCCACGCCATTGTGGAAATCCAGTATCTCCTCGCTGGCGGGGTCGTAATACAGAGCATTGGCTGTGAAGTCACGGCGCACCGCATCTTCTTCCTGGTTGCCGAATACGTTATCACGCAGGATGCGGCCGCTATCGGCTATCTTGGATTGCGATTCGTTCTGGCCGCTATCCGGCAGGTGACTGCCGCGGAAGGTGGAAACCTCTACCGTTTCATCGCCAAACATCACATGCACGAGGCGGAAGCGGCGGCCGATGATGCGCGAGCGGCGGAATATGCGGTTCACCTGCTCCGGCGTAGCATCGGTGGCAATGTCAAAATCCTTGGGGCGCTGCTTCAGCAGCAGGTCACGCACTGCGCCGCCGACGACGAAGGCCTCATAGCCGGCCTTCTGCAGCTCCTGTGTGGTCTTGATGGCGCCGGTGCTGAGCAGGCTGCGGTCGATGCGATGCGTCTTGTGCGGAATGCGCCTGGCATTGGAGTGCTGGCTGGATGAGGCAGAATGCCCCGCAACACGGGGCTTTTTCTTTGGGGTTGCCGGGCTTTTTGGTTTGCCCGGGCCGAAAACTCGCTGCAGCAGTTTTTTGATCATTAGAAGGGGTCTGTGTGCTCTATAGTTTGCGGGCGATAGTGTGCGGGCCAAGTAAGCAAATTATAACTTATAAGCTGCCGAGGCATATTCCCCGATTCAGCCTCAGTTCAGCTCGCGGGGTTTTCATTTTTCCAGAGAACATCGGCAAAGCCCGCGTCCTTGTTGATTACGCGGCACATCACGAATAGCAGGTCGGAGAGGCGGTTGAGATATTGAAGCGATATTTCAGTGACCGTTTCTTCGCGGCTTAACCTGATTAGCTGCCGCTCGGCACGGCGGCAAACCGTGCGCGCCAGGTGGCAGTAAGCGGCGGCGCGGCAGCCGCCGGGCAGGATGAATTCCTTGAGCGGAGCCAGCCCATCGTTCAATTCGTCCAGCACATTTTCCAGTGCGCCCACTCTTTCGGCCTTCACCATCACGTAGCCCGGGATGCAAACCTCGCCGCCGAGGTCGAACAGGTCGTGTTGCACGCGGGTGAGCGTACTCCTGATAATTTCCGACAGTGGCTCGGTCAACATGATGCCGATGACAGCATTCAGTTCATCGACTTCGCCCATTGCCTCGACGCGCAGGCTGTCCTTGTTCACGCGCTTACCATCGCCCAGCCCGGTGGTGCCGTCGTCGCCGGTGCGTGTGTAAATCTTGCTCAACCTGTTACCCATAATGAAATCCTTAGCTACGCATTCTGTGGAGCCCTTGCGGGCTTATAATCGCGATATTGTAACTGATGGCAGTATTTCGCATGTCTTCAAAACAGCATTCACAACCACTCCATTCTCAGCCGCCGCACTCTAAACCCATTGGCGTGTTCGATTCCGGCGTCGGTGGCATCTCGGTGCTCAAGCACATCCGCGTAGCGCTGCCGTATGAAGACCTGCTGTATTTCGCCGATTCAAAACACGCGCCCTACGGCAGCAAGTCGCCTGAATTCATCCGCGAGCGCGCTTTCGCGCTATCGGACTTCTTAATCGAAAAAGGTGCAAAAGCATTGGTGGTGGCCTGCAACACCGCTACTGCGGCGGCCATCGAAGATCTGCGCAAACGCTACAGTATTCCTATCATCGGTATGGAGCCGGCAGTCAAGCCCGCCGCCGCCGCGACAAAGACCGGCGTGGTTGGTGTGCTGGCAACAGTGGGCACGCTGAAGAGCGCGCAGTTCGCTGCATTGCTTGAAAGCTACGGGAAGAACGTGACAGTAGTCACCCAGGCTGGTGTCGGCCTGGTGGAATGCATAGAGCGTGGCGAACTGACTACAGATAAAACCAGGGAATTATTGGAGACTTACCTTAAGCCATTGCTGGATGCAGGCGCCGATACTATCGTCCTCGGCTGCACTCATTACCCATTTGTGCGTCCATTGATTGAAGAGATTGTCGGCAAAAAAATTATCCTGATTGATACTGGTGCTGCAGTTGCGCGGCAATTACAGAAACGACTCACAGAGAAAAATTTATTGGCTGAAGCTGGTGAAGGAAAAGTAACGTTCTGGACAAATAGCGAAGCGGAAGCAGCAGAGCAGGTAACGGCAGAGCTTTGGGGTGCAATTGCGAATAAGGTGATTGGCGCGCCTTAACGTATTGTTACTAATTAAGTTCGGTGCCTGACCTTATATTACGCCGTCTCATAAATAGACCGTAACTTGCCAAGATTATTATTAATAGTGGATTTGCCCACGAAAGTAAAATGTAAAGAGTGCCTACCTCTTTAGCGACTGCGGGGCCGACAAAAGGGTCTGTTATTTCTGACAATAAACCAAAAGCCAGAATGCCAAAAACGGAAAGAACAATAGCTAGTAGCCATGGTTTGTAGCGTGCTGAAAAATAAGCGGCAATACAGCCAAGCAACATAATCAACGCAATTGAAAAAAGAGATAGTTCTTTGTCCATTATTTCAGCATGACAAATGAGTGGAGATAAAAGAAAAAGAAGGGACAGTTTTTTCATGGACGCTAATGTGGAGTCAACTTAATGATGCCCCACAACTTCACCGGCTTTTAATTTGTACTTCGTCCCGCAGTAAGGGCAGCTCGCATGACCTGTATCCGCAATATCCAGAAACACGCGCGGATGCGAAGCCCATAGTGCGACTTCCTTGGTGGGGCAGTGTAGCGGCAGGTCTTTTGCCGCGACTTCGATCTCGCGCGTTTCCTTGATCATATTTAAACCAGCGTTAGCCAATTGGCATGCTTGGCGGATTTGCCCTTCACCACATCAAAGAACATGGCCTGCAGTTTTTCTGTGACCGGGCCGCGCTTGCCAGTGCCGATGGCGCGGTTATCCAACTCGCGGATCGGTGTGACTTCTGCGGCGGTGCCGGTGAAGAAGGCCTCGTCGGCTGAGTAGACTTCGTCGCGTGTGATGCGCTTCTCGATGACAGTCAGGCCGATCTCTCCTGCCAGCTGGACGATAGTGTCGCGCGTGATGCCTTCCAGCGCGCTGGTCAGGTCTGGTGTATATAGCTTGCCGTTGCGGACGATGAATACGTTCTCGCCGGAACCCTCGGCGACGAAACCGTCGACGTCCAGCAGCAGGGCTTCATCATAGCCATCCTGCGCGGCTTCCTGGTGTGCCAGGATGGAGTTCATGTAGTTGCCGTTGGCTTTGGCCTTGCACATGGTGATGTTGACGTGATGGCGCGAGAATGAGGAGGTCTTGACTCGGATGCCCTGCTCGAGCGCTGCATCGCCCATATACGCACCCCAGGTCCAGGCGGCAACGATGACGTGCGTGGATAGTGTCTTGGCGGAGATGCCCATGGCTTCCGGGCCGAAAAAGGCCATCGGGCGCAGGTAGGCCGATTCCAGCTTGTTGTCGCGCACGGCAGCTTTCTGCGCTTCCATCAGCGTAGCCTTGTCGAAAGGCATCTTCATCCCAAGGATGTGTGCCGAACGGAACAGGCGGTCAGTATGCTCCTGCAGGCGGAAAATGGCTGTGCCCTTGTCGGTCTTGTAGGCGCGAACGCCCTCGAACACGCCCATGCCATAGTGCAGGGTGTGTGATAGAACATGGGTGGTGGCGTCACGCCAGTTCACCATCTTACCGTCATACCAAATTACGCCATCACGGTCAGCCATTGATTTGGCTACAGCCATCTTGAATTCTCCAGCGGGGCAAAACCTCAATTGTAAACGCAAGGCTATGTATTTGAATAGCTGGAATATGATCAAGCCGCAGTGAATGCGGCTTGAGGGATGGCAAAGCTAATGTGGAATGATCAGATGCAGGTGTTGTTCAAGCCTTCAGGCAGGTTCAGACCGTAGTTGATCATGATGGAGAAGTCCTTATCCTTGGCGAGTTTGTCCGGATTGGATTCGCACTGAGGCAGATTGGCGTCTGCACTGGTGCCATCGCCGCCTGCTGCCGATGGTGCCAGGCTCAGGATGAACAACTGCGAGCCGGTATAAGCGCCCAATTTAGGGTTCAGGTCCACCAGTCCAGCGGTGGTGCTCGGCAGGCCAGTGGTAGATGCGGGCTGCAGGATATTAAAATCGTTGCCAATGTAAGTTACTATGTAGTTGGAAGCATCAGGCACAGCGAGCGAGCCTTGGTTCATTGCATAAGCGCCTACGGTTTCACCGGTAGCACGATTCAGGTTGCCGGAGAGTGCATCGCCAGTTGCAATACCCAAGCCGCCGACGGTGAAAGTGAATATCGGATCCACACTGCCATATACCTTGGTTTGACCGGAATCGGCGGTAATGGTGATGGCGCGTGGAGTGATAATAGCAGCGTCAGTTGCGGTATCGGTTACAAGGTTGTAGTTGCTGGCGAGGCCCGTCGTCCCATTGGCCAATGTGATACCGCTGATTGCGACAGTATTGGCAGTAACCACGTCTTTGCTATTGAACGTGCCGGTAGCGGTACCGACAGTCAATGATTCACCTGCAACAATCCCGGTGAAGCCAGCGCCGGAAGTGTCCAGCGTAGCGGTGGTGTTGCCGTCATAAACCTTGTCAGCGGCAGTGATGCCGGTGACGGCAGTGATGTCTTTCGCAGCGATCACTGCAGTATCGGAAGCAGTAGTGTTGGTCAGATTGTAATTGCTGGCTAAGTCGGTTAGAGCGATGCCATCAGCCAGGGTAATGCCGCTGATGGTAACGGTATTGGCATTAACTACATCCTTGCTGTTGAAAGCACCAGTTGCAGCGCCGACAGTCAGGTTCTCACCTGCAACAATTCCTGTGAAGCCAGCTGCGGAAGTATCCAGTGTGGCGGTCATGTTGCCGTCATAAACCTTGTCAGCAGCGGTGATGCCAGTGACGGTAGTAATGTCCTTGGCTGTAATTACGGCAGCATCCGAAGCCGTGGTGCTGGTCAGGTTGTAGTTACTGGCGAGGTCGGTTGATACAGCGCCATTGCCTAGGCTGATGCCAGTAATGTTGACTGTCGTTGCATCTAGTACATCCTTGTCGTTAAAGGTGCCGGTAGCTGTGGCAACCGTCAGATTCTCACCAGCCACGATGCCAGTGAAGCCAACTGCGGAAGTATCCAGTGTGGCGGTCATGTTGCCGTCATAAACCTTGTCAGCAGCGGTGATGTCAGTGACGGCAGTAATGTCCTTGGGTGTAATGTTTGCGCTAGTCGAAGCGGTGTTGTTGGTCAGATTGTAGTTGCTGGCCAGGTCAGTCAGGGCAGCACCGTCAGCCAGTGCCAGGCCGCTGATATTTACGGTGTTGGCGCTGACTACATCCTTGCTGTTAAAGACACCGGTCGCACTGCCAACACTCAGGATTTCCCCACCTACGATGCCATTGAAACCAGCGCTACCCGTATTAAGAGTGGCGTTGGTATTGCCGTCGTAAACCTTGTTGTTGGCAGTGATACCAGTGATCGCTGTAATATCCTTGGCCGTGACGCTGGCTGAAGTCGAAGCCGTGTTATTGGTCAGGTTGTAGTTGCTGGCTAGGTCGGCACCATCAGCCAATGTGATGCCCGTGATATTGACGGTATTGGCAGTAACAACATCCTTACTGTTGAAGGTGCCAGTTGCAGCACCAACGGCCAGGATTTCGCCGCTAACAATGCCAGTGAAGCCGGCGCCGGAAATATCAAGTGTGGCTGTGGTATTGCCGTCATAAACCTTGTCCGCAGCAGTGATGCCAGTGACCGCAGTGATATCTTTTGTATTGATCACAGCCGCATCGCTGGCAGTGCTATTAGTCAGGTTGTAATTACTGGCCAGGTCGGCACCATCAGCCAATGTGATGCCCGTGATATTGACGGTATTGGCAGTAACAACATCCTTGCTGTTGAAGGTGCCAGTTGCAGCACCGACAGTCAACGACTCGCCTGAAATGATACCTGCAAAGCCTGCGCCAGCAGTGTTCAGTATGGCAGTTGTGTTGCCGTCATAAACCTTGTCCATAGCAGTAATGCCGGTGACGGCGGTGATGTCCTTAGCTGTGATCACGGCCGCATCGCTAGCGGTGTTGATTGTCAGATTGTAGTTGCTGGCCAGGTCGGTTAGAGCGACGCCATCAGCCAATGTGATGCCGGTGATTGCGACAGTGTTGGCAGTGACTACATCCTTGCTATTGAACGTGCCGGTAGCGGTGCCAACCATCAGGTTTTCACCGGCCACAATGCCAGTGAAGCCAGCTGCGGAACTATCCAGCGTAGCGGTGGCGTTACCGTCATAAACCTTGTCGGCAGCAGTGATACCGGTGACAGCGGTGATGTCCTTGGCTGTTATAACTGCCGCATCGGTAGCAGTAGTGTTGGTCAGATTGTAGTTGCTGGCAAGGTCAGCATCATCAGCCAATGTGATACCCGTGATATTGACGGTATTGGCAGCCAGCACATCTTTGCTATTGAAAGTACCGGTAGCCGCACCAACAGTCAACGATTCGCCTGAAATGATACCTGTAAAGCCTGCGCCAGAAGTGTTCAGCGTGGCAGTCGTGTTGCCATCATAAGTCTTGTCAGAAGCCGTGATACCTGTAACGGCGGTGATGTCTTTCTTGTTGATGGTGCTAGAGGTATTGTCGGCAAAATTAACATCGTAATTCCCGCCGCTATTACCATCGAATACGGTTACGCCGCCTACAGTGACGGTCTTGTTATTGATACCAAAATTTTTATCGGTAAAGGCGAAACTGCCGCCATTCAAGCTATCCCCGCCCACCAGGTTGCCGACTGTCACCGTTGCGGTTCCTGCTGCACTGGTCGTACCATCATAGGTCTTGGTCACATCTGTGGTGCTTACGGTGATGGCGCGCTGGACGATGGTGCCGGTTGCAGTATTTTCAGTTATTGCATAATTGCCGCCGCCATTACCATCATTCACTGTGTAGCCCGCGTCTATCGCCAAAGTGCTACCATTCACACCCAGTACATTCTTGCTGCCGAAGGACTGTGTAAGGTCGGCTATTGAATCGCCGCTTGCAAGACCCGGGGTGGCTACTACAGCGGTTGAAGCGGTAGTGCCGTCATAGACCTTGGTGTCAGTTACCGCATTTAGGTTGAGAGTAGCCTGGGTAACAGAGCCCGAGTTATTGCTTATGGATGTGTTATCTAATTGGTAGCCGTAGACCTGCTTGCCATCACTAGTAGTAGCGCTACTTATTGAAATGCCATTAGCTGTAATAGTCTTATTTGTGCCTACATGCTTGGTGTCAAAATTCGCACTAAGAAGACCCGTCAGATTCACGATATCGTTATCAATTGCCCCACTATTGCCCAGACTCAGGCCGGCAATGGATGCTGCGGTTGTGCCATCATAAACTTTGGACGCAGAGCCATTCAATGTGGCGGCGATTGTTGGAGCAACGCTGTAAATAAAGCCGTTGCCAAAACCTTGAATTGTGCCTGGGTAAGTGGTGTTGTATTGCTTGAATGCAGAAGCTGTAGTCAGTGCACTGCCGCGGCTATCAGTTGTTGGGTCGGCAGAGTAAACCAGCCAGCGTCCGCTGCCGGGGCTGAGTGTATGGTCGCCAGAGTTAATGAAGTTGGCTGCAGAGGCAAGTACGATAGCGTTGCCAGCCCCAGTCGCGGCGATGTTGCCGCCCAATGTCAAATTACCGGTTAGGGTTCTGGCATTTATCGTATTGACGGAAGATGTGCCGACGGTTAAATCATCTGCATCAACCACGGTTACATTCTTGCCATTCGTTACCAATACACTGCTGAAATCATTGGCTATATTAGTCAAAGTAATATCGTTGGCTGCACCAGAGGCCAAAGTAGTAGCCCCGGCCACGTTCAAGGCGCCAGTCTGGGTAATTGCGCCATTGCTTGTCACGCCCAAGGTGCCATTGACAGTGGATGTCCCGAAGGCGATCGCATCTACATCTCTCAGCGTGACATTGTTAGCCCCATTGATGCTGACTGTAGTGAAGTTGTTGTTTACATTCGATGCGGTCACATTCCCAGCGCCCGTGATACCCAATGCAAAAGGCGCATTTACAATTCCGGTCAGTCCCAGCGAAGATACTGCGGAAGTTGTACCTATTGTGCTTGCGCTGCCAAGAGTGATATTGCCCGCCAGCGAAGCTGTACCGGTACCGGTCAGGGTGCCATTCAAGTTTACGGCTTCAGTACTAATAGCCACATTGTTAATGTTCAGTGTGGCCCCGTTGGCTACTGTGGTTCCGCCAGCGACTGTGCCCAGGGCGTTTGCACTATTGGCAACCAGCGCGCCTTGATTGATATTGGTTGCACCGGTGTAGGTATTGTTACCGCCGACAGTAAGGATGCCGGTACCAGTTTTGGTAAGTGAGTTTGCACCTGCCACGATACCGTTATATGTCAGTGTCGTACCAGGGTCGGTTTGTATCGTGCCTCCCCCTGTATTTAAAGCAATGCCACGATTGGCATTGAGAGTAAAAGTAGAGAGGGCTTCAAGCGTTCCACCGCCAAAGGCAAGCCGCCCAGCGGTTGGAGCGCCGGGAGCCGTACCCAAATTATTATCTGCACTAATCGCAAGCGTTCCTGCATTAATTGTAGTTGCACCGGTGTAGGTGTTTGCGCCAGATAAGGTGA
>CAZBSR010000013.1:10502-17893 GCA_964494575.1 uncultured Methylophilaceae bacterium
TGCACCTAAAGTTAAAGTACCTGCATTGATATTGGTTGCGCCGGTGTAAGTGTTGGCTAACGACAACGTAGCTGTGCCCGCACCAATTTTGGTTAAGCCCCCTTGACCGCCAATAATACCCGTGCCACTTTGAGTGACGTTACCTGTGGCATTCAATATCAGTGCAGATGCGGACGTTCCAGTAGTGATGGCGGCGTTAATGGCAATAGTGCTATTCGCAGTAAGTGTTAATGAATTGCCGGATGACCATCCAACAGCGTTGGATACTGTGATTGTGCCTAGGCTTGCAGCTGGCGACGCAGTTGTTACTTCTACGTTATTTAATGCGAGTGCGTTCTGTAGCGTCGTCGTGTTTAGAATAGATGTCGCAGACGAAGCTTCCTGAAATATAGTTGCCCCCGACGACTCAATTGAGTTAACGCCTGTCGAAATGGTAATGTTTGTTGGATCTAACAGTAACGTGCCAGCCTTCCCATGTGATGCGAATGTATTCACGAGACCATTGAAGTCCAAGTGATTTTTCCCCGAAACCTCAACGAAACCGCCATTGCCAATATTTACTCCACCTTGAGCGGAAATATTGCCGTAGTAGCGCGTAATGTCGTCAGCCCATACCACTACTTTGCCACCATCCCCTGAATCCAAGGCATCGGCATTGATGGAGGCCCCAGTTGCTATATGGGTGCGCTCAGCATTCTGGATGCCGGCGTTTTTACCCTGGTAGTCGCCGCCTATTAATATGGTTCCGCCGCCCGTGCTGCCGCTCGCGTCTGCTGTGGCACCATCAAGTAACGCTATACGCTCGCCCGTTACCGTAATGTTGCCGCCCTTGGTGCCGCTATCTTTTCCGCTTGCTTCCAGTTTGCCGGAAACCAGGACGGTGGAGTTTGCCCCGCCCTCAAGCCTGATCACGCCGTTGCGCTCTACCAAGCTATTGGCCTGAATCACGCCATCGACATTCAGCGCGGCAGTGCGTGCATTGGCCGCGAGCTGTACAGCGCCGCCATTGGCCGTGATGTTGCCGGTCTGCTCTATCGCTGCGTTCAGCGCGTCGCCGGACAGGTTGACCTTGACCAGGCCGTCACCATAAAAATCCAGCACGGCAGATTCGGCGGAGCCTAATACTACGCTGCCGTTATTGGCTTGCAGCGTACCGCTATTCTCGACCTTGTTGCCCAGCAGGAACAGGTAGCCGCCATCGGTGGTGCGTATGACACCTTGATTGATGACGGAACTGTCTGGATGGTTGGGGTCGGCATAAAACTGGTAGTTGCCGGACATGAAATCTGCGTTGTTGATGCGCATGGTAGTGGCGACCAGGCTGCCCACATCGACCCGTGAGCCGGGCGCAAACAGGATGCCATTCGGGTTGCTCAGGAAGAGGCTGCCGGTGGCACTGAGGCTGCCGAAGATCTGCGAGGCTTCCGGCCCAAGAATGCGGAACAGGGCCGCGCCGTGATTGGGCTGGAATAGATTGACTGCTTCATTTTGACCGATATTGAAGGATTGCCAGTTAACGATAGCCTTGGCCGTAGATTGATCGATTCTCAGCGTGTTGCCGTTGTGCTGAAAAGTTGCCTGCCCGGCCTGCAAGGCTTCGCCTGTAGGCAATGCATACGCGTTGCTCCACATGGCCAATGCCTGCAGCACTGCGAGTGAGATAGGCAATCTTTTAAATAAATCGTTAGGCATTGTTCGTTTCGTCCCGGTTAAGCAACTTAAAGCAATTTAAATCCTAAAATTCTTTCTGTATCTGCCCCCATGCGCGGGTTTCACCTTCTCGTGGATTGCCGTCGATCCGACGCTCCTGATGAGATATCGTCAAGCCCATGAACCAGCGTTTGGCAAGACTCGCATCCACTCCGAGGCCGTAGTGCACAGACTCCACATGGTTGTTATTGCTCAGGGCATTCTGGTTCAATGTGCCCGTACCATAGTCAAGAAAACCGTACGGGCTTAAGCCCTCTATGAACAGTTGAGCAAGGCGCGTGCCAGTTACCCGCCCCCTGAGCTCAAGGCCCATCTCCAGGCCTCTGTCGGCCGAAGTCGGCAGTTCTGCAAAGGCGCGCCAGCGGTTTATGCCGCCAATCGAGAATTTCTCCGAGCTATCCAGATTCTGGTCGGCGCCTTGGTATTCCGCCCGCAAGGTGAGGTTGAGATTTGTGGACAGCGGCTGGATACGCGATGCGAAGATGTTGTATTTGATGAAGTTGCCCGCCGTTTCAGCACCGACAGCATCGTCTATCTCTGCCTGGCTGTTCTTGAAATCCACGTGGCCGTAACGAATGTTCAAGCCTAATTGGTTGAATCCATTTAATTTGTCGCGCCAATCACCATAGGCGCCGAAATCGATTGCTTCGATACCACGATGGCTTTTCAGGGCGAATGCCTGGACCTCATCGGTCACATCCTTATAGGAAATGCCGAATCTGGCAGTCAGGTTTTTTTGTTTGGAGCGCCACAGCGGCTGGTCGACCAAGGCACTAAAATACTGGCTTTCGCCGGTGGCATCCAATACCGAGAATTCAGCGCCGAGCTTATAGTCCACGTAGTTATAGCTGAGAGAAAGCAGGGTGCCGGAGTCATGGATCGGGGTGACATAACTCAATTGGATGCTGCGCTGCAGTTCATCCCGGGAGCTCGTCAGGCCAAGATTGAGCTGATCCCCGCGCCCGGCCAGATTGTTCAGGTAGAGAGAGCCGCTGACCACTTCCCTGCCGGTAAAGCGGTTGCCATAAGTATTGGCTGCGATAATGGCACTCCAGCGTGGTAATTCCTGCAGGTCGATTCCTGCGTTACTCGTACCGATTTGTGCGCCGGGATTCAATTCCGAAGCCGCCCTGACAGCAGGTAATGAATTCAGGATGGTCACGTTCCTGACCAGGTTATCCTCACGGATGGCGCTGCCCGGAGCAAGATCCCTTGATGCGATACCCCGCAGGAAATCCTGATTCAGGGACGGGGAGAATTTCAGCTCGAGTTCGCCCAGAGTGCCTTCAATAATCGAAATCTCCAGTGTGCCCTGACCGATGTCCTGCTCCGGCAAATAGGCCTGGGCGAGCAAAAATCCCTGCTCGCGATAATACTGGGTGATTACGTTGGCGGCCTGGTTGAGTTCCTTGACGCCTAATGGGCGATCAACAAAGTCCACGAGCAAGGCGGCCAGTTCCTCGGCGCTAAAAGATGCATTGCCGCTGAATGTGAATTTAGAGATGGAAACTTTGACTGCATTCTTTTCATCTAGCGCCGGTTTGAATTCCTGCAGCTTTTCCTGGTCTACTTCGGGCGGGCTCACTGCCGGAAATGGCATCTGCGGCTCGGCCTTGGGGATGTTGGCGCTGTCAGGCAATACCGGCGCGGCGTTTGCCGATGGTATAGCCGGGATTGCCCCCAATAAAATGATTGCAAGGATGATAGATTTTTGATTTAAACTTATATTCTTCATTGTATGTATTCTAGTTAATAAACAAGGACTGCAATCAACCTCACTAAGTCCCTGTATTTTTTATAAATAATTAGGTAGGCATGTTAAATTTTATTCGCATTGTTGTATATGTTTCTTTATTCGCCAGCCTAGCTGCCTGCGGCTCCTCAAAACAGGAGAGCCAACTGTTCGGCACCAATATCACCGGGGCCGATTTCGCTAACACGCTGAGCCTGACGGATCACACCGGCAAGCCGCGCCAGCTCAGCGACTTCCAGGGTAAAGTGATCGCCTTGTTCTTCGGCTATACCCATTGCCCGGATGTCTGTCCCACCACGATGTCGGATTTATCCAATGCCGTGAAATTAATGGGAAAACATGGCGATGAAGTCCAAGTGCTATTCGTAACCCTGGATCCGGAACGTGACACACAGGAAGTGTTAGCAAAGTTTGTGCCGTCATTCGACAGCCGGTTTTTAGGCTTGTACGGAACGCCGGAGCAGACAGCTGAAACCGCGAAAAACTTCAAGATTTTTTACGCCAAGCAGGCGGAGGGCAGCAAGGGCTATAGCATCGACCATAGCGCGGGAGTTTACGCGTTCGACAAGACAGGGAAAATCAGGATTTACATCAAATTCGGCCAGAAGCCGAAGGAAATCGCACACGACCTGAGTACGATACTTTAATAATTTAAATCAGTGCATTAGTCGATGCTATGTAGCTGCGCCGACAAAGCCTTGAGTTCTTTTTCCGCTTTTTTGTAATCGGGGAATATCTGGCCTACCGTCGCCCAGAATTTCGCTGAATGGTTCATTTCCTTCAGGTGGGCCAGTTCATGGGCCGCGACATAATTGATGATATGCGGCGGTGCCTGGATCAACCGCCAGTTGAGCCGGACTTCCTTTTTTGAGTTGCAGCTGCCCCAGCGCGACTGCGCGTTGGAGAGAAAGAGTTTCGGTGTAGCTACGCCGAGTTTTGCGGCAAGAATCTCCACGCGGCGGCTAAAATCGCTTAACGCATATTTCCGGTACCACTGCTTAGCCTTGTGTGCGATAGCCACCCCATCTTCTGATGCCGGTAGCGCAATACTCAACACACCTGCCATATATTCGACGTTACGGCTGCGTGCATCATGGCGGACGCTCAGTGTTACATCATTTCCCAGCAGCATCAGGCTTGCGCCATCTTTCCACTCTATCGCCTTGACCGCATGATCCTGCCTGGCGTCGAGCTTGTTGCGTATCCAGCGCGCCTTGGTAAGTAGTAATTGCTCAAGTTGCGATTGCGATATGCGTCTGGGCGCATGGACGACAAGGCCGTCCGGGGTGATACGCATGCCTACGGTTTTGCGCGGCCTGCGCTCGAGGAAATATGGGATGGGGTCGCCGCCAGGTAATTCCAGCAGATACTCGTTCATTTTGCCGCCAGATGCAGCATTTCCTGCTCTATCCAGTTCTCAACCAGATGATTCAGTGCGTCCGGCTTCAGTCCAGCGGTTTCAATCGGCTTGCCAATGCTTACCGTGATCACGCCGGGCTTTTTTACGAATGAGTTTTTGGCCCAGAATTCGCCGGCATTGTGCGCCACCGGCACCACGGTAGCCTGGGTGTGGCTGGCAAGCCACGCGCCGCCGATATGGTATTTGCTGCGCTGACCCGGCGCAATGCGTGTGCCTTCAGGAAAAATGATGACCCACAAACCCTTTGCCAGGCGGTCCTTGCCTTGCGCGACCAGTTGCTTCAGCGCTTCCCTTCCGGCGGCGCGGTCGATGGCGATGGCGGAAAGCGCCGCAAATGCCCAGCCGAGGAATGGAACCCATAGCAGTTCGCGTTTCAATACCCAGATCTGCGGCGGGAATATGGTCTGGAAAGCCACCGTCTCCCATGCTGACTGGTGTTTGGCGAGAACGATGGAAGGATGCTCCGGGATATTTTCGCGTCCTATCACCCGGAAGCGCAGATTACAGGTCAGTGCCAGCCAGCGTATGGTCAGGTGCGCCCATGTGCTGGTGATACGCGAGCGGGTAACGGGCGGCAGGGGGATCAGCAGCAGGGCGAGCAAGGCAAAAGGTGGAGTGATGACCAACACGCCGAGGCTGAACAGGAGCGAGCGTAACCACAGCATCTTCAGTTTAATTCTCGATGATACGTTGAGCGGCTTCAGCCAGGTCTGCGTGAATCCAGGTATTTTCGGGTAGCCCGCCTGCAGCCAGCGTAGCTTCGCCTTTACCCGTGCGCACCAGGATATTCTGTGTGCCGAATGCAGCGCCCGCCTGCAGGTCGCGCAGCGAGTCACCGACGTTATAGACCTCTTTCAGGTTGATCGAAAAACGCCTGCCGATATCCTCGATCATGCCTGGTTTAGGTTTGCGGCAAGCGCAATTATTATCAGCGGCATGCGGGCAATAGAACAGCGCATCTATGCGTCCGCCGAGCAGCCCGAGCGCGCGATGCATCTTGTCGTGTATGGCATTCAGCGTAGCCATATCAAACAGGCCGCGGCTGATACCAGATTGGTTGGTGGCAAGCGCAATGCGAAAGCCGCTCTGGTTCAGCAGCGCGATGGCCTCCAGGCTGCCGGGAATGGGGATCCATTCGTTCGGGCTTTTGATGAATTGTGCGCTGTCATAGTTGATGACACCGTCGCGGTCGAGGATGACTAATTTCATTATGTGAGTTTATGTCGCCAGCTTGGAAATGTCAGCAACGCGATTCATGGCGGCATGTAGTTGCGCGAGCAAAGCTAGGCGATTATTACGCAAGTCCTTGTCATCGGCATTCACCATCACATTGTCGAAGAAGTCATCCACCGGGTCTTTCAGTGCAGCCAGTGCTTGCAAGGAGGCAGTGTAATCGCCACTATCAAAAGCTGCATCAGCTTTGGGTTTAACGGTGGATAGAGCACTGTTTAAAGCAATTTCGGCAGGCTCTTTTAGCAGTGCACCTTTCACTTCTACCGGGATTTCGCCTTCAGCTTTTTTCAGGATATTGCCGACTCGCTTATTGGCTGCAGCAAGATTTTCAGCTTGAGGTAGTGCCGCAAAAGCACGCACGGCCTCGAGCTGTTTCGGTACCAGGTAAATTTGTGCCGGCCTCATACATAACACGGCATCAACTTCGTTGGTGGTGTAGCCTTCTTCGCGCAGCATTCCGCCGAGGCGCTCAAACACGAATGTCTCCACATCCGTGTGCGCATCTCCCAACAGACCCTTGGGGAAGCCGGAAAAAGCAGTATTAACTACCTCGAACAGCGCTAGCGGCAAATGTTTTTCCGTCAGCATACGGACTATACCCAACGCATGGCGGCGCAAAGCGAATGGGTCTTTATCGCCCGTCGGGATATTGCCAATGCCGAACATTCCCACCAGTGTTTCGAGCTTGTCTGCTAAGGCGACACAAATTCCCACGTCATTGCGTGGCAACTCGTCACCCGAAAACCTGGGTTTGTAGTGGTCTTCAATCGCTTGTGCGATCTCGGTGCTCAAGCCATCGTGCTTGGCGTAGTAAGCGCCCATGGTGCCTTGTAATTCTGGGAATTCGCCGACCATATCGGTGAGCAAATCGGCTTTTGCCAACATGGCCGCTTTATCTGCCTGTTCGGCAAGCTTCTCGCCGCCGAGTTGCTGGCCGATGGCCTTTGCAATTGCGCGAACCCGTTCTGTGCGTTCAGCCTGCGTACCAAGCTTGTTGTGATAAACCACTTTCGCTAATCCTGCCACGCGTGATTCCAGAGTTTTCTTGCGGTCCTGGTCGAAGAAGAATTTGGCATCAGCCAGCCGCGGTCGTACCACGCGCTCATTACCGCCAATCACGGCGCTGGCATCAGCCGGGTTGATGTTGCTGACGATGAGGAATTTATTGGTGAGTTTTCCCGTTACATCAAGCAAGGGGAAATATTTCTGGTTAGCCTTCATGGTCAGGATCAGGCATTCCTGCGGCACTTCCAGGTATTCGCTCTCGAACTGGCC
>CAZBSR010000014.1:0-17742 GCA_964494575.1 uncultured Methylophilaceae bacterium
ATATGCTGGCGGTTGGTGGATTCGCCGATGACCAGCACCAATGTCGAAGGCAGGCCCGCATATTCATCGGACAGGTTTTCCAGTGGCGGGAGGTCTTTGTTTGTTTCAACCAGATGCTCCATTTCCGAGAGCTGCTTGAGATATTGCGCATAACCCATGATCAGCTGCCACGGCTCGGCGGGCTCGATGCGCCTTTGCAGCTTATCAACCACGTCAGGCCAGGTTTCGCCCCTGATCACTGATTCCTTGAATATCGGGTAGAAAAATAAAAACGTCAGGATCAGCAGGCTGCCGACTACGGCGGATTTAGTCGTGATTTGGATCGGCTTGATGCGCTTCCACAACAGGAATGCAATCAGGGTGTGCAGAGCGAATACCAGAATCATCCACCACCGGAAATAATTCTCGATATATTCGGAAGACTCCGCGATGTTCGATTCAAAAATAACGAAAAGCACGCTCTGCGAAAACTCTTGCTGGTAAATGCAGAAGTAACCCAGGCTGATCATGGAGGTCGCCCACAGCACAAGCCCGATAACCGCTGATATCAGTTTGGTTTTACGCGGAAAAAGGAGTACCGGGACCAGCCAGAGCAGGCTCATGTAAACGGCCTGCCTGAATCCCACGAAGATCGTCGCATCGCTTAACTGCAGCAGCAGATGGGTGATGCCTGAGAAGTAAAAGAAGAAGAAATACAGGCGGAATATAGCGCCCCATTGCGGGCCTAAGGCTAGTCGACGGATCAAGATGTTTCTTCCAGTTATTAAGGATGGATGCAGGTTAAAAATAAACTCATGGAGCGGGCGGTAATTATCCGGCGCTAGATGAGTTAGGTGAAGTATTCTAATTCATTATCTAGATGTGTTCTTGCTGTATGAAAAGTCTCTTAACTGATTTGTGTTATAGATGGTAAGTGGTGATGGCAGGAATGATTTAAAAGCAGAAATTTCTTATAGACTCTAGTTCTCTGATCGCAGGGACAGGCTATATCAAATTACATTTGATTCTTACTATTTAACTATTTATATCATCATATTGATAACATCTTTAAATAACAGATTAATGGATGATTCGAGTAATGACAAATGCTGGAATGTTAGGTGAAAATATCCCTTCACCTGAAGATGATACTAGTGCCCATAATCAAGCACCAAATAGCGATAATATACATGCCCCATCTGTTCTAACCTTAGAAAATGGCGGAATTAGCACGCATTTTGATCAAACATTGGATCAGTTAGTAGGCAATGAACAAAAGCGGTTTGGCAGCCAAGCATTATTCCGTATTGTTGCGTCCTATTTGAAGGATACAAACGATAGGCAAAATAATCTGCTTGATAGTATCGAGCAGCAGAATCAAAAATTTGAATCATCACGAAATATGATTTTGCAATTAAAAGAAGAAAACGCTACTTTAAAAGCGGAACGTAAACAAAAAATTAAGTACAGCCCTTTAATCAGATTTTCAATGTTTGCCGGGTTGGTTTTGTTTTCCTTAGGGCTAGACCAGATTAGAGGCAACTTTAGTATTGGGTTGACTTTGTTAATTATCGGAACTGTTTTTGTGTTGATTTCATATTTCGTTGATACGTCTTGGGGTGAAAAATGACTAGCACCTCAGAGGATATCGAAATATTTGGGGTGTATGACCGGGGAATTTCTAATCAAGAAAGAATCGTTTTAAGAGTAAACACCACAATTGACTTAAGCGGGCTTTTTTTAGTCCTTGGGTTTGTTGGAGGCAATTCAAATATTTTTCCAATTAAGGATCAATTCCTTTGGCTTGGGAATGTAATAGTCGATGGTCCGGGTTGGGTGTTTATATATACGGGTGAAGGTACGACACGAGTAACCCGTGAAATTAATACAAACGAGCCTTTGCATTGTATTTACTGGAATAAATCCACAGTAGTGCTTTCTAACGAAGCACTAATGCCTGCACTATGTAATTTTTTGAATGTCAGAATAGCTAGTGCCAATAATAAATTTATAACTTAATTATTTGAACCGAAGGTACTAAGCGTGTGGAAAACTATTTCAGTCGAAGGCACTTGTGAATAGCCTCCTAGGTTGACCGCAGAAGAATTCAAACCCGGGTAAAGCCCCGTCAAATTTGGGTCAGTATCCGTATAAATTGCAACCGTCGGCACCTTAAGCGCAACCGCCAAATGAGCAAGCCCCGTATCCACTCCTACAGCCGCTTTTGCACCAGCCAATACCTTAGCCACTTCGTTCAAGCCCAGTTTCGGCAGCACTACAGATTTTGGCACGCCGTCAGCGATATCAATCGCGCGGTTGTGTTCCGCCTGATTTCCCCACGGCAGCAGCAGATGCAAACCCTGCTCTGATAAATGCTTGCCCAACTCGATCCAATGCTCGACCGGCCATAGTTTGGAATCGCGGCTAGTGCCGTGCAGGCCGACGATATAGGCATCGGGTAATGTAAACGTGAGCGCGGTATTCGGCGCCTGGATACCATAATCCGGCGGTGAATCGGGCGTCGCGTAACCGAGCGCTTTGGCTGCAAGTTGGCGGTTGCGCACGACAGCATGCTGGTCGCGCGGGATGTTGTGCTTGTGCTGGTAGAAGCGGGCGGAGAGCGGCTCTCTTGCCGACTTGGCATCCTGCCCGTGATGCGGCGCATGGGCAAAGCTGCCGAGCACCGCGCTCTTGATGAGTCCTTGCGTATCCAGCACCAGGTCGTAGCTCTCAGCGCCCAGCCTGCGCTTGCAGGCTGCTATCTCCGACCATGTGGCCTTGTTGAACAGCGATTTCCTCCAGCGCCTGACGGCTACCGGGATGACGGAACTGACGCCGGGATGCATGCGCGGGATATCGGCAAAACTTTCTTCCACCAGCCAGTCGATCTGCATGTCGGGGAAATGCGCGTGGATGTCGGCAATCACAGGCAGGTTATGGATGACATCGCCGAGGGACGATGTTTTGACAATCAGTAGTCGCGGCATTCGTTAATCTTCATTTTTTCAGCAACGCGGTTGATGGCGGACTTAGTAAGAGGTTTGATGATATTTTCGCATACAATTATGTATTCGCTGTGCTTTAGCTAAAGGACTGCCCAGCGATTTTTCCATAAAAAAGGCGTGGCAATTTGAGATTCGCTTTCCTTATATTCAAGTATTTCCCTTTCGGCGGCGTGCAGCGCGATATGCTGCGCATTGCAAAGCAGTTGGCCGCACTCGGTAATACGGTGGATATCTATACGATGGCCTGGGATGGCGCTTTGCCGAGTGAAGAGTCGCCGGGAGCGGCCATCAACGTGCACCTGATAAAGGCTGATGGCATACTGAACCACAAGCGTTACGAGAGCTTTATAAGGCATGCCCTGGGAGCCATACAGGACGCGCCTCCCAGCCTGGTCGTTGGATTCAACCGTACGCCGGGGCTGGATGCTTACTTTGCCGCAGACCCATGTTTTGAAGAACGTGCGCGACAGGAGCGCGGCTTTTTCTACCGGTTGCTGGGGCGCTACAGAAGCTTTGCCGCGTGTGAGCGTGCGGTGTTCGACAAAGACGGCCATTGCGAAATCCTCACCCTGACCCCAGATGCCAAGCATGCTTTTCAACGCTGGTACGGCACACCTGATCACCGGTTTCACCTGCTTACGCCTTACCTCTCAGCCGAGCGCATGGCGCTGAGGGACAGGGCGCAGATGCGCGCACGCGCACGGCAGGAATTCGGCCTCAGCGCGGATGACCGCATCCTGCTGATGGTCGGCTCCGGCTTTGAGCGCAAGGGACTGGATCGCGCGGTCATCGGCCTCGCTTCGTTGCCTGCGGAAGTTCGCGCAAAAACGCATCTGCTGGTGGTCGGCGAGGGTAATGCAAAAAAATTCGAGGATATGGCCGCAGTGATGAGTGTGACCGCCAACTTGCATATTGCGCAGGGCCGCGCCGATGTGCCGGAGCTGATGCAGGGCGCCGACCTGCTGGTGCATCCCGCGCATCACGAGATGGCCGGGCACGTTATCCTTGAGGCCATGGCCAGCGGTTTGCCGGTGCTGCTGAATGACAATTGCGGCTATGCTTTCCATGTGGAAAAGGCGCAGGCCGGGCGCCTGCTGGCGACGCCATTCCAGCAGGAAGATTTCAACGATTACCTGGCCGATATGCTGGGCTCTGAATTACTGGAAAAATGGCGCGAGAACGGTATCGCATATACCAAAGACATGATGAAGGCCAATGATGGCGGTGCCGAGGCGGCCATCCTGATCGGGCTGGCAAAACAGAAAATGAGCAAGGATGCTGCCAATGCTGTGGCGTAAAGATGTGCTGGAGATGCCGCGCGACATGGCGCAGGCCCTTGCTGCTGGCGACGCGTCGCAGGGCGCACTTGAGCGCACCTTCGAACACACAATGGCTTTGCAGGGCGAAATGTTCCGCGATGTGCCGGGTCGTCGCACCTTGCGCTTTGACCTGCTCGGTAAATCCTACTTTGCCAAACTGCATTCCGGCGTGGGCTGGGGCGAGATATTCAAGAACCTGCTGAGTCTCAGGCTGCCGATATTGAGCGCGATGACGGAAGTGCATGCCATCCAGAAACTGAATGCGCTGGATATCCCCACCACGCCGCTGGTCGCGTACGGGAGCCGTGGCAGCAACCCTGCCCATATCCGCTCATTCGTGATTACCGAAGATCTCGGAGATATCGTCTCGCTGGAGACATTCTGCGCAGACTGGCAAAACAATCCGCCGGATTTGAGGCTCAAGCGCAGGCTGATCCGCGCTGTGGCAAAGCTCGCACGCACCTTCCATGATAATGGCATGAACCACCGCGATTTTTATATCTGCCATATATGCCTGGATAAAAAACGACTGGCTGCAGGCGAGATTTATCTCTACCTGATCGATCTGCACCGCGTCGGCATCCGCGACACCATTACCTCAAGCGCGCGCATGAAGGATATGGCGGCGCTTTATTGGTCGGCACTGGATATCGGGTTGACCAGCCGCGATTGCCTGCGCTTCATGAAGGTATATCGTCAGCAGCCGCTGTCACGGACATTCGGCACCGAGTGGGATTTCTGGGAAAAAGTCGCCACGCGCGCGAAGCAGCTTTATATCAAGTTCCATGGCCGGCCTCCGCAACATCTATACAGAATGGGCACCTGATCTTGGCTACGCATATTGCCCCTGAACACCAGCAACTGATGGCGGTAAACCAGCTGGATACTTTCGACCGCGCATGGCGCTATGAAGTTACCTGGTTTGAAGAGCCGAACAATCGCCGCGGCGGCTGGAGCGGAGTGGGGCGCATTGTCCTGAAGCTGCCCGATGGCGGGGAAATAGGCGCCTACCTGAAGCGCCAGGAGAACCATAGCCGTCGCACTTTGCTGCGTCCGATCAAGGGCGAGCCGACCTTCACCCGCGAATTTGCCATGCTGAACTATCTCAGCGGGCAGGGCGTACCTGCGCCTAAGCTGTTGTTTTTCGGTGAGGAGATGGCCGACGGCCGTCACCGGGCGATCCTGATGACGCAGGAGCTTGCGGGCTATCGCTCGCTGGATGAAGTGGCTGGCGAGATGTTCGCCAACGGACGGCCTGCGCTGGTCGAGCAGCATGCCTTGATTCGCGCTGTTGCGAAGACCGTGCGTAAACTGCATCAGGCAAAGATTCAGCATCGCTCGCTCTATGCGAAACATATTTTTGTGAAGCAGGGCGAGGCCGAGCACGACGTGGTGTTTATCGACCTGGAAAAAGCCAGGCACAGCTGGTTTTCCCTCTACCGGACATGGCTGGATCTTGCTGCGCTGAACCGGCATTCCGGCCACTGGAGCAGGACCAGGCGCCTTTATTTTTACAAGCAGTATCTCGGCATATCCAAATTGACGCCTTCGTCAAAATGGCTGTGCCGATCCATTCTCAAGCGGTCGCGGCGGTCTTGAAGATGGCCGCGCTGCAACAATTCGACCGGCCCCAGCCCGCAAGCTTTAACCTGGCATTGAGCGGCACGCATGATTTCGAATGCGTCGAGATCGTCCGCTGTGTGCCGGGCAAGCGCTTGGTTTGCCGGGGTGTGTGGAACGGCCAGCCGGTTTACGCCAAGCTGTTCATCGGCCAGGGTGTCAAGCGCTATGCAAAGCGCGATGCCGATGGGGCAAGCGCGCTTGCCCAGGCCAACATCCTGACGCCGCCCTTGCTGCATGCCGGGGCTATTGACAGGGATAAAGTTGAAAACGGCGGCGAGATACTCATCTTTGGTGAGATTGCACAAAGCATCAATGCCGAGCAGGCGCTGGACAGGCTACAGAGCACGCGTGAACGCCTGTTGCTGGCGCAATCCCTGGTCAGGGAAGTGGCGCGCCATCATAACGCTGGCCTGATCCAGCACGATTTGTACCTGAAGAATTTTCTTTTTGATTCTGACCGGGTGATTTATACGCTGGATGGCGATGGCATCCGGCCCATATCCCCATTGTTTGCCAAAAGGCAGGCCATGCATAACCTGGCTGTGCTGCTGTCGAAACTCGATGTGGTCGAAGAAGCTACCTGGCTGCCAGAGCTGCTTCAATTGTATGTGCAGGAACGCGGCTGGAATTCGCCTATCGATCCGCGGCAGATGCAAAAACGTGTCGCGTCACACCGGCGGCGCGTGGTGCGCGGCTATGCCGACCGCAAGGTGTTCAGGCAATGCAGCGATGTGGCAGTTGAAAAAACCTGGGAGTCGTTTATCGCCCTTTCACGACAGCATGCAGGTGAAGAATTGAAGGACGCGTTAAGCGACCCCGACCGCCTTCTGGATGAGACTGCAAGCCGTCGGCTGAAAAGCGGCAACACTTGCACCGTCAGCCTGGTTGAGGCGCGCGGCCGGAGAATCGTGGTTAAAAGGTACAATATCAAAAACATGGGGCATGCACTTGGCCGTATGTTCAGGCCATCCAGGGCTGCCGTTTCATGGGCTAACGCCCACCGTTTGCAGATGTATGGCATTGCTACTGCGGCCCCGCTGGCAATAAGGGAGCAGCGTTTCGGGCCTTTGCGTTTCAGGGCGTGGTTTTTGGCCGAATATATTGATGCGCCGGATATCGCCGGTTTTATGGAAAACGAGACGACAAGCCCCGAGCAGAAGAGGCAGGTGGCAGCCAATGTGGCCGCGCTGGTGTACAAGATGCGCCTTTTGCAGATCGCGCATGGCGACCTCAAGGCCAGCAATATTCATGTGGTCGATTTGCGGCCGGTGTTGATCGATCTGGATAGCCTGCATGAATACAGCAGCAAGGCCGTTTTTGAAAATCGCCACATCAGCGATTTGCGGCGCTTGCTGCGCAACTGGCAGGCCAGGCCGGAAATATACGCGCTAATGGAAAATGCATTGAAAATGGTTTATGGTGACGACCCAATTCTGGCGAAAGCCGGTATCTAGTTGATTGAATTGAGCATAAAAGAATGATTATTTTAGGTTTATCCGGCGCGGTCGGCCATGATTCCTCTGCAGCTATCCTGGTGGACGGCAAGATTATTGCTGCCGCGGAAGAGGAAAGATTCATCCGCGATAAGCACGCCAAGAATATATTTCCGTATGAAGCGGCAAAGTACTGCATGAGGGAGGCGGGCGTGACGCCCGACCAGGTGGATGTGGTCGCTTTCCCCTATGCGGAGATCCCGCTGAGCACGGCTGCGCGCTGGCACTACGCCAAGCGTCACTGGTATGCGCCGGACCGCGCCCTGGACGCCATATTCAATGGCAATCGTCGTTTCCGCCGTAATCGCGACAAAGCCCAGGCGCTGATGGCCGAGCTGGGTTTGAGCAAGGCGAAGTATGTGCCGGTAGAGCACCACCTGGCACACGCCAGCAGCGCGTACCACTTGAGCGGCTTCAAGGAAAAAACAGCGATTGTCGGTATCGATGGCAAAGGCGAATACGCCACTACGTTTTTTGGCTATGGCGAGAACGGCAAGATACACAAGATCAAGGAATTCTACGATCCGGATTCTCTGGGTGGCATGTATGGCGCCATTACCGAATACCTGGGTTTCGAGATGCTCGATGGCGAATTTAAGGTCATGGGCATGGCGCCATATGGTGATGCCAGCAAATATGACCTGTCGCGCCTGGTCGAGTTTGACGGCAAGGACCTGCGCGTCAACACCAAGCTGGTCAATGTGGTAGGCCTGCGGCGTTACAAGGAAAACGGCAAGGGCTATTACTTCACACCGGAGCTGGTGGAGTGGCTGGGCCCCAAGCGCAGCGGCGATGAGATCGATGACCCTTATATCCATTATGCGGCCTCGGTGCAGCAGTTGCTGGAAGATGTGGCGCTGAAAATGATCGATCATTACGTCGGCGATATCATCCGCGAGACCGGCAGGATATGCATGGCGGGTGGTGTGGCGCTGAATGTGAAGCTGAACCAGCGCATCATCAATATGCCAGGAGTGAAGGAGTTGTTTGTGCAGCCGGCATCCGGCGACGCGGGGACTTCACTGGGCGCTGCCAGCTATGTCGCGGCACAGATGGGTGAGCAGGTCGAGCCTATGCGGCATGCCTACCTCGGCCCGGCATTCACTACGGAAGAGTGTATTGCCGCCTGTGAGGCGCATCCGGCCAAGCCCAGATTCGAGCGCGTGACCAACGCGCCGAAAAAAGGTGCCGAGCTGCTTGCTGCCGGCAACCCGCTGGCATGGTTCCAGGGCCGCATGGAATTCGGGCCGCGCTCGCTCGGCTGCCGCAGTATCCTGGGCGATCCCAGCCATCCTGGAGTGGCTGACCGCATCAACGCACAGATCAAGTATCGCGAACGCTGGCGTCCTTTCTGCCCCAGCATGCTGGATCGGGTTGCGCCGGATATATTGCAGACCAATCACCCCGCACCATATATGACCTTCACGTTCGATGTAGCGGAGCACTGGAAATCGCGCATCCCGGAAGTCGTGCATGAGGACGGCACCGCACGTGCGCAGGTGGTTACGCGCGATACGAACCCGCGCTACTATGAATTGATAGAGGAGCTGGAGCGGCTGCGTAACGTGCCGGTGGTACTCAATACCTCATTGAACCGCCGTGGGGAGCCTATGATTTGCAGTCCGACCGATGCGCTGAATATGTTCTTCGGCTGCGACCTTGAATACCTGCTGATGGAAGATGTACTGGTCAGTAAAGTCTGAAAATATTCATCCATTCTCAAAACAAATCTTGACAAAGAAGCTCATTTTTGCAGTCCTGTCTTGATTTGACGGTATGGCTTGGTTTGCGGATAATCAATAATCTAGCCTAAATATCAGCAGTTAATACCATGAAACAGTCCCTTATAGAAATCACCCAGCGTATACGCGAGCGTAGTGCGCCTACCCGACAGGCTTACCTACAGCAGATGGAGCAGGCTATCGCTCGTCCGCGCGGTGCTGATCGTATGGGCTGTGCGAACGTGGCGCATGCATTTGCTGCTTTGCCAGCCAATGATAAATTCCGTGTGGTCGCAGAGCGCGCACCTAATATAGGTGTGGTTACAGCCTATAACGATATATTGTCCGCGCATCAGCCATACGAGGGCTTTCCTGCCATCATTCGCGATGAAGGCCATAAGCTCGGCGCCACTGTACAAGTTGCAGGTGGTGTGCCTGCCATGTGCGACGGTGTGACGCAGGGTGAGCCCGGCATGGAGCTGAGCCTGTTCTCACGCGACACTATCGCCATGGGTACAGCTATTGCCTTGTCTCACGATACTTTCGATGCGGCTTTGCTGCTGGGGGTCTGCGACAAGATTGTCCCTGGATTGCTGATCGGCGCATTGCACTTCGGCCATTTGCCTTGTGTATTTGTTCCTGCGGGCCCAATGGCAAGCAGCGGCATGAGCCATGGTGAAAAGTCCACTGTACGCGAACATTTTGCGCGCGGCATGGTTGGCCGTGGTGAATTGCTGGCATCTGAATCCGCCGCGTATCACGGCGTTGGTACCTGTACATTCTATGGGACAGCCAACAGTAACCAGATGCTGCTGGAGGCGATGGGCCTGCATGTGCCCGGCGGTGCATTCATACATCCGCTGGCTGGCCTGCGCGAGGAACTTACTCGCGAGGCAGTTCGTACCGTCCTGTCCATTATTCCGGGCGGCAACCGTTTTACGCCGATCGGCCGATTGGTTGACCCGCGCGTCATCGTTAACGCCATGGTGGCGTTGCTGGCCACCGGCGGCTCTACCAACCATCTGATCCACTGGGTAGCCGTAGCACGTGCTGCCGGTATTATCATCAACTGGACCGATTTCGCCGATTTGTCCCAGACCACTCCGCTGCTTTCCCGCGTGTATCCTAACGGGGCGGCTGACGTTAACCAGTTCCAGGCAGCAGGCGGCCCCAGCTGGGTCATTCGTGAATTGATCGATGGCGGATATATGCATGCTGACGTAGCAACGGTCGCGGAAGGCGGCCTGCGCGAATATGGCAAGGTTCCCGAGATGGACAATGGCGCGCTGGTATGGAGGAAGCTGCCAGAAAAGCCCATTGACGACAGCGTAGTGCGCAATGCTACAGAACCATTCAGTGAAACGGGTGGACTAAAGCTGTTGACCGGCAATCTTGGCCGCTCGGTGATCAAGGTAGCGGCAGTACCTGCAGACCGTCATATCATTGAGGCTCCGGCCATTATTTTCGACACGCAGGAAGAGCTGTTGGCCGCTTTCAAGGCTGGCAAGCTGGAACAGGACTTTGTTGCAGTGGTTCGCTTCCAGGGCCCGCGCGCAAACGGTATGCCGGAGCTGCATAAGCTGACACCACCGCTGGCAGTGTTGCAGGGCAAAGGCTATAAGGTCGCCATTGTGACCGATGGGCGCATGAGTGGTGCATCTGGCAAGGTGCCCGCAGCTATCCATGTCAGCCCTGAAGTGATTGCTGACGGCCCGCTGGGTAAAGTTAAAAACGGCGATATTATCCGCCTGGATGCGATAGCCGGAACCCTGGATGCGCTGGTGGACGAGGCTGAATGGGAATCTCGCAGCAAGCGCGATGACAAGGATGCTCGCTCTGCAGCATTAAGCCTGGAGCAGCGGCATATCAATGCACATGGCATGGGTCGTGAATTATTCGGCGGCATGCGGCGGAATGTACTGTCTGCCGAAGAGGGCGCGGTCACCTGGTTATAGCCACTTGAAATGTAACGCATGCTGCGTTGCTTTGGCTCGCCGTACAAATATGTACTGTCAGCATCAGGATGCCTGTGCCATAAGAATTCAATTAAAAGTAGAGAGCAAATGAAAACACTAGATTTAGTCAACTATGGCCCGGTCATTCCTGTCATCGTCATCAACAAGATCGAAGATGCTGTCCCCATGGCGGAAGCGCTGCTTGAGGGCGGTGTCAAGGTGCTTGAGATCACGTTGAGGACACCGATTGCCCTGCAATGCATGGAAGCTATCGCCAAAGCACTACCAGAGGCCATTGTTGGCGCAGGTACAGTGCGCAGTGTCGCGGATGCGCGTGCAGTCAAGGATGCCGGCTGTACCTTCGCAGTGAGCCCAGGCTACACCAGTGAAATCGGCAAGGCTTGCCTTGAGCTTGGATTGCCTCTGTTGCCGGGTGTGTCGACTGGCAGCGAAGTCATACAGGCCAACAGCGACGGTTATTTTTTCCTCAAGCTGTTCCCTGCAGTAGCTGTTGGCGGCATCAACTTGCTGAAAAGCTTCTCCAGCGTATTCGGCGACGTGAAGTTCTGCCCAACCGGCGGTATTACCGTTGAAACCGCGCCGCAGTTCCTGGCGCTGCCTAATGTGCCAGTCTGTGGTGGTACCTGGCTTACGCCTGGAGATGCGGTAGCAGCCAAGAACTGGGCGCATATCACCAAGCTGGCGCGCGAAGCCAGTGCGGTAAAGCCAGGCTGAGCATCACCGGCCGGCTTTAAGCGAATGCGCGATATTGGGCAGTACAAAACCCTGGTGTTTGATTGCGATGGCGTTGTGCTTGACTCCAACCAGCTTAAAACGCAGGCCTACTACAATACGGCCATAAGTCACGGATCCAGCGAGGCGCAAGCGCAGGCGCTGGTTGATCATCATGTTCAATATGGTGGTATCTCGCGTTACCCCAAATATGAGTTTTTCCTGCGCGAGATCATGCATGAGGCCGTGACCGATTCGGCTGTGAAGAAACTGCTGGATAGCTTTGCCGATGAAATCCGGCAGGGTTTGCTGACTTGTGCGGTAGCCCCCGGTCTGGAGCGGTTGAGAGAAGCTACGCCGGATGCAACATGGATGATGGTGTCAGGCGCAGACCAAGCGGAATTAAGGGCGCTATTCGCAGAGCGTGGCCTGGACCACCTGTTCGACGGTGGTATTTTCGGTAGCCCGGACAATAAGGACACCATTCTTGCCCGCGAGCTTGCGAGCGGCCATCTGGCGGAGCCGGCGGTTCTTTTCGGTGACAGCCTCTACGACCATCAGGCAGCGAGCCGCGTTCAGATAGACTTTGTCTTCGTCAGCCAATGGACCGAATTTTCCGGATGGCAAGAATACGTTAAAACAAACGGCATTGACGTGGTTGAGCGGCTGGAATCATTGCTTTGAGGCCTCATGCGCAAGAGTGAGCAAATAAGCTGGGAGAGATTCAACCAGCTGCGCGTGAATGCCGACATCCTTGAGCAGGATGAGCACGGTATCAAGGTGCTGCATCTGGAAAGCGGCGATATATTCAAGGTATTCAGGGTCAAGAACATCATCAGTGGCGCACGGATTTATTCATATGCACGCCGTTTTTGCCGCAATGCGGAACGCCTGCAGAAGCTCGGTGTGGCCACGGTCGGCATCAAGCAGCTTTTCCATTTTGAAGATTCGACCAATACGGCGGTGCTTTATCAGCCGCTTGCAGGGGAGACGTTGTGGCAACTGCTCGGTGCCGGCAAGCTGAGTGACCAGGTGCTTAGCCAGCTTGGCGAGTTCGTCGCCAGCCTGCATCAGCGCGGCATATATTTTCGCTCCCTGCATCTGGGTAATATCGTGCTTACGCCTGGTGGTGAACTGGGGTTGATAGATATCTCCGACATGAGCATTTCGCCCTGGCCCCTGGGCTATTGCCGGCGGGTACGTAATTTCCGGCAGATGTTGCGCCGCCAGCAGGGGTTAAAAGTGCTCGAAACTCGTGGGCGCGAAGTTTTCCTGGATAGTTATATTAAACAGAGCCAGAGTTCGGATCATTCAGGGCTCGGCAAAAAGCTCAAGCTACTTATAGCCTAGGGCTAAAGCAGCCTCGTTTACAGTAATCTTATGAGCCTGATATCTTTCACCCCGCGTCGATTTACCGATAGCCATTTATTTCTCAAGGAAATGAATGGGAAAAAGCTGCTTATCAAGACATATATTAATGATGATCGTGATAGCAGGCGTGAGCTGGAGTCACGAAAAAATCTGCATTGGAGCGCCTACGGATTTAATGTTCCTCAACTCATAGACATTGAACTGACAGGCCTCGAGCTTGGTGAGATTGCCGATCCGTATCTCGTGATGGAATTCATACATGGCGTGAATCTGAGTGATTATCTGAAAAACGGGCAAGTATCAGTGGAAACGAAACTGGGCCCTTTAAGCGAAATATTTGAACTCAACTACAGAAGGCATTTGCTGGCATTGGCGAATGACGATAGTCTTTTGATCCATACCGACCCCAATACTGACAATATAATCCTCGGTGATGGCAGGATTTTTTTCATAGATTTTGAACACATTTCCAAACCTCTGGATATCACTACAGCGGTGGCAAAGGAAGTTGCCACCTTTGCCCGCAGAGTGATAAAGAATCTTGGCGCGCGCTATACCAGTGAGGTCATTACTTTGCTGCTGGACGCATATCAATACAATGGCGCTATTATGGATAAGGTTGAAGAACTGACCTTTGGGCGCTCATTTCAATTACTGCATCGTTTCAAGGATCATGTGAAAAAGCGAAAAGATCCGGAACTGGTCAGCCGTTATGATGTTGCTGAAACTATAAAGCTGCTCCGAATCAATCGGGCCGGCACTTAACTTTTTGAAGATAGATATGAAAAATCAACTTAAAAACATACCACTCATAGGCCCAACAGGCAGGAGCCTGATTCATGCGCTGAGGAAACTTGGCCGTACCTTGAGGAACAAGCAGGCGGAAAAATACAATTTCGTCAGGCTGGATACGACAAGCCAGGCAAACCCGGATCAAGCCCGGGTGATCAACCTGCTCAATTACACCAAGACCAGTGAGAGCGCATACAACGCGGAGGACTTTCCCGCCGCATACCACTCCATCGCCTTGAAGGATCTGAACCTTCGTGGACAGCGCGATCCCATGGAAAGGATTAACCTGGTGCCGCTGGATTTTGAAGGGAAGACGGTACTGGATATCGGGTGCAACCAGGGCGGGATGCTTTTTTCCATTTCGGGGAAAATAGCGCATGGCGTGGGTATTGACTATGACAGTCGCCTGGTAAATGCGGCGAATAAAATCCGCTCCTACACCAAGATTTCAAATGTCGATTTCTATGTATTTAATCTGGAAGACGAAAACCTCGACCTCATCAGCGACTTTCTGCCGGCCGAGAAAGTGGATGTGGCTTTCCTGCTGGCCGTATGTATGTGGATAGACAACTGGAAAGAAGTTATCCAGTTTGCAAAAAAAGTTTCCGCGGCACTTTTATTTGAATCGAATGGCAAGAGCGAGCAGCAGCTCGAACAACTGGAGTATTTGCGCTCCATATATAGCAAGGTGGATCTGATCAGCGCAGAGTCGCAGGAAGACAGCCTGCAGAAAAAGAGAAAGTTATATTTTTGCCAGTAAGCGCGAGTGGTTCGTATAGACGGGACTTTATTTTTTTACGAACACCAGCACGGCTTTTTCCGAGTCTGTTCTATTGAATTTTTTTACCAACGTATGCCGAGTCAGTGTTTCTGATAAGTACTTTTCGCGCTGGGCATAGTCGTCATCCAGGCTGATCAGCAGGAAATCGTAACCGTCGATAGAGTGGTCTTGAATGGCTTGAAGAACCAGCTGCCACTCGTCCATTCCCCTTCCCGCATAAGGCTTGGCGGCATAATAGCGTAACCTCGGATTGTCTATAAAGACCGTGTCGTTTTGAGTGCTATGGGTATTCAGCCAATTTGCCGCATTCTGTTGATAATTATATTCTGCGCCATTTGGCAGCAGGTTCTTGATACAGCTCAAGACTAGCACCAATACTAGAATGGCCAATAGCCATTTTTCGATAGAGTCTCGCCTGCTCCAGGCATGTTTGAAAAGTGTAGCGAAGTTAAAAGAAGCCAGGATCAGGAGGATAAAGGCCAAGGCTATGACATAGCGGCTCGATAGCACGAAAGTCGTCAGTATGATCATGCCGGCATTTAGCAGGGCCAATATCACTACCCAGCAGAAAACTCTCAAGGCGCCCCGATCAAGGCCTTCGGGTTTGAGTTTATTGGTTGCGCCCAGCAGGATGATGGTTCCCCATCCGGCGGTGCCGATAATCTTGTATATGGCAATGCCGATCAGCGTTAGCACCACGCCCATCATCCCATAGCCATCCAGGTAGGGTCCAAGAACCGACTCACCCATTATTAGTGATTTCTGGTGAAGGCCTTCGGTAATTTGCAAATAGGCGGTCGTGAATATTTTGGCTATCTCCTGGATACGTCCAAAGTCGGCAAGCGTAACGGTTGGTATAACAACCAGCACTATGAGTATGGCTACTAGGGCAGATATGGTAAATATACTAGCCTGCAGGGTGCGTAGAATGGCTGTGCGTCTGGGAATTGCGGGATTGGAGATAATAGCGAAAGGTAATAGAACAAGGAAGGTGACAGCTTCAATCCTGAACAAGACAGCTAACACTGCGCAAGACTGCCATAGGAGAGCATTGGATAACTTCCCATCCCGGTAAAAGCGGATAAAAAAGACCAGGCTGGTGAGGTAAAAGGCCCAGAATCCCTGGTCCCTAAGCAGCATGGGTAAAATATCGCCGACAATGTAGGATGAGCTCAGTAACATCAGGGAGCCGCAAGTCAGCGTGACCTTGTTACCGCCAGCAAGCCTTATCAGGGTAACGAAGCTATAGGTGGTGATTGCGAAGAAGATCACATTGAGCACCTGAGCCGCATGCTGGATGTCCATACTGGTAAATTTATGCAGCAATGTCAGGAGGGCGGGATATAGCGGCCAGTTGTATAGTGCAAACCCTTCTTTCCATTCCCCCGCAGCAAATAACCTCGCCACTTCAAAATATAGAACGGAGTCGTTATTGATCCAGCCGTGCTGGATATAGATCATCCTCAACGTGATCAGGACGCTGAGGGCAGTGACGATGGCAATCAGTTGGGTTTCCGAGAGCTTGCTGAAAGCAGAGATTAATTTTTTCATCATTTTTTGTTTTATTGGGTATGAAATGAAATGGATGAAGTTACTGCGTCAGGGCGTATGCTCTTGAGGCATTTCAAATTTTCCGCCGGGTCTGTAAGCGGGCACTCGCGCTGAAAACAGGGGCTGCATTCCACATTAAGATATAGTACTTTGGCCAACTCGCTCATGGGCGGCGTATGGTGCGGGTCGGATGAGCCGTAAATGGCCACCAGCGCTTTGTCCAGAGCCGCAGCTACATGCATGAGCCCGGAGTCGTTACTGACGACTGCGGTGGTCAGGGACATCAAGTCGATTGCCTCACCCAGTTTTGTTTTGCCACCCAGATCAAGGCACTGCATACCGGCAAGCCCATTGATCTGCGCTGTTACGGGAATATCTTTTTCGGATCCGAACAGCCACACCTCCCAGCCACGCTTGACAGCCTCCTTGGCAACCTCGGCATAGTAGGTTGCGGGCCAGCGTTTGGCTTCGCCATATTCCGCCCCAGGGCACAGGCTAAGCACCGGGGCATTAGGAGCAACTCGGCCCAGCCTCTGCAGGGCTTGCAATGCATTATCCGGATTCGCAATCAGGCGAGGCTGCGGGCAAGTTTCGGAGAAGTTGGCGTCGGGCTCTAGGCCTAGCGCAATAAAACGATCCACTGTCCTTACCAATCTGGATTTATCCAGTGGGCGGATATCATTCAATAGCCCATAACGGTACTCACCCAGAAAACCGGTGCGGCGAGGGATGCCTGCGGCAAAAGGCAGGATTGCCGATTTGAGTGAATTGGTCAGCAGGATGGCCTGTGTATAGCCCTGGTTTTTCAGGCGTTTGCCAAAGCGAATTCGCTCCATCAATGCCAATTGGCCATGCTTGAACGGCAGTGAGATTGCCGAATTTACCTCGGGCATGCGTTCCAGTAATGGCAGCGTCCATGCCGGAGCCGCAATATCGATGATGGCTTCCGGATGCTGTATTTTGAGGGTTTTGAACAGGCTCTGGGCAAGCACCATGTCGCCCACCCATGAAGGGCCTATCACCAGTATTTTGGGTGGCGATAATTTAAGTGCAGGCATGCATCAACTACCCAGTTTTTTGATGATGTTGCTGGTGCTGCGGCCTTGCACCAAGGGAATGAGCCTTACGCTCCCCCCCCAGGATTTGACTTGCTTGCCGCCAACTACCTCGTCTTCGGTGTAGTCGTCGCCTTTGGCGATAACGTCAGGCCTAATAGCTTCAATCAATGCCAGCGGAGTATCTTCGTCGAACAGGATGACCGCATCTACGGCTTCCAGGGCAGCCAGTACGCGCGCGCGGTCTGCTTCATGGATAACCGGGCGTGTAGAGCCTTTCAAGGCACTGACAGAACGATCCGTGTTCAACCCCAGCACCAGCTTGTCTCCGGTTTTTTTCGCTGCTTCCAGGTAGGTAACATGGC
>CAZBSR010000015.1:0-17595 GCA_964494575.1 uncultured Methylophilaceae bacterium
CCATGGTCATCAATCCCCACAGTAAGGATATTGGCTCCGCAGGATTTGAAAGCATCCCGTGCAGGGATATAGGTGAGGTTCTCTACCACCACAGAATCATTTGGCCGTACTAATACTCGCGCTGCCACGAAAATACCCATCTGGCTTCCGCGCACCATGCATATGTTTTCCGTATCGACATGCAAGCCTCTTTCCATATTCAGCATAGTGGCTATCGACTTGCGAATTGGGAGAATACCTTTGGGGTCGCTATATCCAAGCTGATTGGCCCTCGAGGACATGGCCAATGCCCGGCGAAAAGCACGTGACAGCACTTCGAATGGGATCAGGCGGGTATCTGGCGTCCCTTCGTTGAAGTCGATCATGTTATCAACTACTGGGCGACTCTCATGTGAGAGCGGGGCTGCTGAAGGCTGCGAGTCAAAAGAGTGTCGAGTAACACTACTTGGCGCCGGTGAGAAATTAGGCAGATCGGCAGATACAAATGTCCCGCGACGAGCCTCTGTGGATAGCCATCCCTGCGCCACCAGTTCCGCATATGCCAATACTACGGTCTTACGATTAACACCAAGACTTAGAGCTAACTCTCGAGTACCCGGCATCGCGGTTGCAGATGGCAAGCGCCCAAGCTGAATCTCCTCGATGACCTTTTGCGCGATCTGCATGTATACAGCAAGGCCATTGGTTGTGCCGAGCTCTATTTTCAGGGTCCATGACCGTAACATTTCTTACTCCCATTAGAAGCCATCCCCCCAATGGCATAAATCTTCGTCAAATCGAATCGTTCTTGAACATACCACAGTTAATATGGCGCTGCCCGTTTCAGCGTCTGGACCATCAGTATTATAGTTTCTGGACTATTTGGACCATCTAGATTATGGAGTCTGGGGGATTCTATTCAAGTTACATTTAGTTACAGTCTTTCCTGTTGTTTACTGAAATATAAGGTTTTGCCATTAGCAAAGTAAACATCGAGGGAAAGTCAGTGCACCTGCACTAACTAATTGACTAATACTCAGGAGATTCAAAATGGAGATGAGCAAACTTAAGCTGGCTCTCGGCGTGGCAGTTGGTATGACCATGGCAATGCCTATGGTTGCATCAGCGGCAGCCGACATGGAAGCCGGAATGAAAGATAAAAATAACTGGGTGCATCCACGGGGCCAGTATAACAACCAGGGCTACAGCCAACTCGACCAAATCAACAAAGGCAACGTCAAGAACCTGAAAGCTGCATGGTCTTTCGCTACTGGCGTTAACCGCGGTCACGAAGGTTCGCCTATTGTTATCAACAACATGATGTATATCCATACTGCGTTCCCAAACAACGTATACGCACTTGATCTGAACGACAACCAAAAGATCGTCTGGTCCTATTTCCCTAAACAAGACCCTTCCGTTCAAGCAGTGCTGTGCTGCGATAACGTTAGCCGTGGCCTTGGTTTCGGCGATGGCAAGATATTCCTGACGCAAAATGACGGCATGGTGGTTGCACTTGATGCCAAGACCGGCGCCAAGATTTGGGAAGTAAAAGTTGTTGATCCGAAAGTAGGCGCAACGCTTACGACAGCTGCTCACGTGATCAAGGACAAGGTTCTGATTGGCTGCTCCGGCGCTGAATTCGGCGTACGTTGCTTCTTCTCTGCCTACAACATCAAGGATGGTTCACTGGCTTGGAAGGCTTACAGCACAGGCCCTGACTCCGAGATGCTGATTGGCGACGGCTTCAACAAGGATAATCCACAATACAGCGCTCTGTCAGTATATGAAGACGTGAACGGTGGTAACAAGCAAGGCGGTTCTTTCAAGAAGATCCCTAATGACCAACTGAAGATCGGCGAAAAAGATCTGGGTACACGTACCTGGGCTAAAGGCCAGGCAGTTAAAGATGGTTGGCAACATGGTGGTGGCTCTACTTGGGGCTGGTGGCCGTATGATCCTAAGACCAATCTGATCTACTACGGAACTGGTAACCCTTCCGTATGGAACCCGGATGTACGTCCTGGCGACAACAAGTGGTCTATGACCGTGTTCGCACGTGATCTTGACACTGGTATGGCTAGGTGGGGCATGCAAATGACGCCACATGACGAGTGGGATTATGACGGTGTGAATGAAGTCATCCTGTTCGACAAGGGTGGCAAGACCTACGCATGGCACCATGACCGTAATGGTTTTGCGTACACCTGGCTGGCCAGCAACGGTACTTTGGTTGCTGCACAAAAGGTCCATCCGTTCGTTAACTGGGCAAAAGACGTAGACCTGAAGACAGGTGTGCCGGACAAGCTTGCTTCTGCTTCTACTCACCAGGACTACAATGCCAAGGGTATCTGCCCTGCCGCTTTGGGTACCAAGGATCAACAACCAGCTGCTTACTCACCCAAGACGGGCCTGATGTACAGTCCACTCAACCACGTTTGTATGACCTACGAGCCAGTTGAGTCCAAGTATGTTGCCGGTCAACCATGGGTTGGCGCTACATTGACCATGTTCCCAGGTCCTGACGGTGTCATGGGCGGCTTTGCTGCTTATGACCCAATGACCAACAAGGCCAAGTGGTACAACAAAGAGAAGTTCTCAGCCTGGGGCGGAGCGCTTACGACTGCTTCGAACCTGGTGTTCTACGGAACGCTTGATCGCTGGTTGAAGGCTGTTGACGCTAACTCCGGTAAGGAACTCTGGAAATTCCAGGTTGGTTCCGGTGTGATCGGTAACGCATACACCTACGGTCACAAGGGTAAACAATATGTTGGCGTCTTCTCCGGTATCGGCGGTTGGGCTGGCGTAGCGATGAACCTTGGTATGACTAACCCGACAGACGCTCTTGGCGCTGCTGGTGGTTATGCTGAACTCGTGAAGTACAACGCTGCTCCTGGCGGCGGTGCAATGAACGTGTTTAGTCTGTAATAAACAAGTTGATCTCAACTCCCGGACCAATGGGAGTTGAGCTTACCGGCTTGTACCAAATCTTTACTCCATAGGGGTTTGGTACTAAGGGCCCCCTTCTTGAAACTAAGAAGGGGGATTTTTTTGTGCATAACATCCGTGCACGCATTCACACCAGCATTTGCACCCATTGATACATTAAAAAAAGCCCCATGTCATGGGGCTTCAGAGAATAGCGTTACACAGGAGCATATGTGCTCCCCGCAATGATTGATATACCTGCTACCTTATGCTCGGCGGTGCAGCCCACAGGTCATGCCCATCGGCGCTGACTATCTGCACTTCGACCAGATCCCCAGGCATGAGGCCATCGGCGCCTGCAAGATACACCACCCCATCGATATCCGGTGCATCCGCACTGGTTCGGCCTATGGCTTCATCACCATTCACTTCATCTACGAGAACCGTTTCAATGCGACCAATCTTGGCCTGCAATTTTGCCGCACTGATGGCTTCCTGCACTTCCATAAAGCGCGCCAGACGTTCCTGCTTGAGTGATTCCGGCACTGGATCAGCCAACTGGTTGGCTGCCGCACCATCGACTGCGGAATAAGCAAAACAGCCCACGCGATCCAGCTGTGCCTCCTGCAGAAAATCGAGCAGCATTTCAAAATCATCATCGGTTTCACCCGGGAAGCCGGTAATGAAGGTGCTGCGGATAGTGATCTCAGGGCATATCTCGCGCCATGCCTTGATACGGGCAAGATTGTTCTCACTGCTGGCTGGCCGCTTCATGGCTTTGAGGATACGCGGGCTAGCGTGCTGGAAGGGCACATCCAGGTAAGGCAGTATCGATCCATCCGCCATCAGGGGGATGATCTCGTCCACGTGCGGATAAGGATATACATAATGCATGCGCACCCAGACGCCCAATTCACCCAGAGCTGACGCCAGCTCCGTCATGCGCGTCCTGACAGGGCGGCCATTCCAGAAGCCGCTGCGGTATTTGACATCCACCCCGTAAGCACTGGTGTCTTGGGAGATCACGAGTATCTCGGATACGCCGGCCTTGACCAGGTTTTCTGCTTCATTCATCACCTCGCCTATCGGGCGGCTGACCAAATCCCCGCGCATGGACGGGATAATGCAAAAGCTGCAGCGATGGTTACAGCCTTCTGAAATCTTGAGGTAGGCGTAATGTTTAGGCGTCAGGCGGATACCCTGCGGCGGCACCAGGTCGGTATATGGATCATGCGGCTTAGGCAGGTTGAAATGTACTTCGCGCATAACTTCTTCCAGCGCATGCGGGCCCGTAACGGCTAATACACTCGGGTGCGCCTTTTTGACTACATCGCTCTTGGCTCCCAGGCAGCCGGTAACAATCACCTTGCCGTTCTTTGTCAGCGCTTCGCCGATAGCATCGAGCGATTCATCTACAGCGCTGTCAATAAAGCCGCAGGTATTAACGACGACCAGGTCGGCCCCCTCGTAGCTAGATGAAATCTCGTATCCTTCAACCTTCAATTGGGTGAGGATACGCTCGGCGTCGGATGCGGCCTTCGGACAGCCCAGGGAAACAAAACCGACTTTTGGAGTATTTGAACTCATACTGGATCTTTAAAATATTAAGGATGTTGAGGGATCAGGCTATATATCACCAAGAACGAACTTGGTCAGCCAGATAGAACCGATGCCCAGACCGATCAGCAATACCTGCTGCACGGTGGCTTTCAATTCGGTACGTTTATGCAGGCCTGGAATCAAGTCGGCTACAGACACATAGATCATACTTGCCGCAGCCAGGCCGAGAATGGCTGGAATCCAGCTCTGCACGGTTTGCAGCGCAAAATAGGCGATCAAACCGCCTACCACTGTAGCCAGGCTGGAGAACAGATTGAACAGCAGCGCTTGTTTCTTGCTATAGCCAGAATGCAGCAGGATGAGGAAATCCCCCACTTCCTGCGGAATCTCGTGCGCGATGATTGCCAGTGCGGTCACCGCACCCAGCTTGACATCAATCATGAAGGCAGCGGCAATCAGGATGCCATCAACAAAATTGTGGAAACCGTCACCGACCATGATCATCATGCCGCTACGGCCATGGTCGTGATCGTGATTATGAGTGCCGTGCGCATGTTCAGGCGGTGTATGCGCTTCACACGCATCGCCATGGCAATGCCGCCATAGCACCAGTTTTTCCAGGACAAAAAACAGCAGGATGCCGAATAGCACGGTAGCAGCCATACTTTCTGCGCTGCTGGCCAGCGTAAACGCATGCGGCAGGATTTCCAGGAACACCGCGCCCAGCATAGCCCCGATAGCATAGCTGATCAGCAATGGAATCCATGCAGTGCGCGCATTCAGTGCGACGAAAGCTGCGCAGATAACGCTCAGCACACCGCCGAGCAGGCTGGCGCTTAGTATCCATGCAAGGGTGGACATTCCGGGGATAAACATGAGAAGCCCTAGGTAATTAAATCGACAAAAGCAGCATTATAACTGGCGAGGCACCAACTGGCATAAACGCTATTGGTAAAACACTATGCCGAACCATCAAGCCAGATCATCGTTGCCATGCGGCCGGTCGCACCATCCCGCCGGAACGAAAAAAAGCGCGCTTCGTCGGTATAGGTGCAATAGGCCTCGCTGCTGCTGCCGTAAATGCGCACTACGCCCATCGTGTTCAAGCGCAATTTTGCCAGCAGGTAGATAACGCTCAGCCATTTGTCCCCAGCAATGGGTTTAAAAGCCTGCGCGGCCAAGTGGTCACGTGCAATAAAGGCGTCGCGTACATCCGTGCCTATTTTAAAGGCCTGCGGCCCTATAGCCGGGCCCAGCCACGCCATCAGGTTTTCAGGTGGTGTTTGCATCGCCGTCACTGTTGCCTCGATTACACCGTCCAGCAAACTGCGCCATCCCGCATGGACTGCAGCAACAATGCTGCCCTCCTCGTCACAAAGCAGGATAGGCAGGCAATCTGCCGTCATGACGGCACACACCGCCCCGCTGGCTCGTGTATAAGATGCGTCCGCATCCGGCAGGCACGAAGCAGTAGCTGCATCCACTACCTCTATACCATGCATCTGACGCAGCCAGAGCGGCTCAGTAGGTACATATCGGTTCAATAACTGGCGATTTGCCGCGACTTTCAATGGATCGTCGCCCACATGATCGCCCAGATTGAGGCTTGAATAGGCTCCGCTACTCACGCCACCCGTTCTGGTCGTCTGCAAGGCCCTGACACGGGCGGGAGCCGGCCAATCAGGGAATATCAGATCAGCATCATTCAACATCTTCATCTTCCTCTAAAAGCTCCCCGGCATCCTCCGAGTCTTCATCCGCAAAATCAAGGTCTTCATCAGCTAGGTAAGGCTCGGTACTGAACTCGAAACTTTCTTCCTGCGGGATATCCTCAGTACGCATGGCCTCCAGCAAAGCCTTCATGTCTGCTGGCAGTTCTATCTGCCACTCCATGGACTGCTGCGTTTCGGGGTGAATCAGACCCAGCCGGATGGCATGCAGCGCCTGGCGCTTGAAATCTTGCACAGCATCGCGCAAAGCCTGTGTCACTGCCCGATACGGGATGATGTTGCGCAAGCCGTACACCTGATCACCGACGATAGGCGATTTCATGTGCTGCATATGCACGCGTATCTGGTGGGTACGCCCCGTTTCCAGCACACAGCGCAGATAAGTATTGACTGCAAAGCGCTCCAGCACTTCGTAATGCGTGACAGAAGGCCTGCCAGTACGGGTCACAGCCATCTTGGTGCGAGCATGTGGATGCCTACCGATGGGCTCGTTCACCTTGCCGTTGCGCCACACATTGCCCCACACAATGGCGCGATACTCACGCTTTACGGTACGCTCCTGCAATTGGCGCACCAGGCTATTCTGCGCGGCGAATGTCTTGGCGACTACCAGCAATCCGCTGGTATCCTTGTCCAGGCGATGTACGATGCCGGCACGCGGCAAATCAACCAGGCTGGGAGCGTGATGCAGCAAGGCGTTCAGCATGGTACCCTGCCAATTGCCCGCAGCCGGGTGCACGACCATGCCGACCGGCTTGTTGATGACCAGGATATGCGCATCCTCATAAACAATATCCAGCGCGATGTCTTCAGCCTTGAAGGCAAGCGTTGCCGGGGAAGCCTGCGGCACAATATGCACCAGTTCGCCGCCCCACACTTTGAGCTTGGCTGTAGCATTCTGTTCATTGATCGTCACCAGGCCATCCTTGATCCACGCCTGCAGGCGCGAACGGGATTGCTCCGGCATCATGCGCTGCAAAGCCTGATCCAGGCGTAAGCCGCCCAAATCCTGGGGGATAGTGACAGTGATAGAAGTGGCTTGGGTCATCAGTTATAATCCAGTTAAATCTCGAAACCCTAAACGGACATCGTTCAATGAAGCACGATTTTAAGAAGTATAGTTTAGCGTTAATTACGGCAGTTATCCTTACAGGCGTGCTTGGCGGCTGCAGTATCTTCGGCGCCCCCACCATCATTGATGAAACCAAGGGCTGGCCGGTACAACGTATCTACGAAGAAGCCCAGGCCAAGATGCGTGACAAGGATTACGATAAAGCCATCAGTTACTTCCAGACACTGGAATCACGCTACCCTCACGGCCGCTATGCTACCCAGGCCCAACTCGAGATAGCTTATGCCTTTTACAAAAAAGGCGACCCGATCTCCTGCGTAGCCGCGGCTGACCGCTTTATCAAGCTACATCCCAATCACCCGAATATTGACTATGCCTACTACCTTAAGGGCTTGGCAAGCTTCAATGAGCGCGGTGTCGTCGAGAAACTGACCCAGCAACAAATCAGCGATCGCGACCCCAAATCCTTGCGCGCATCATTCCTTTCACTCAAGGATCTGGTCAACCGTTATCCAGACAGCCGCTATGCCAAGGACTCAATCTTGCGCATGACCTACCTGGCCAATGCGCTGGCCGAGCATGAACTGCATGTGGCACGTTATTACATGAAGCGCACCGCTTATGTTGCCGCGCTCAATCGCGCCAAATATGTGCTAGAGAACTATCCGGACTCCCCTTCCAACGAGGAAGCACTGGTCATCATCATTAGCGCCTATGATTTATTGGGCATGGATGACCTCAAGCAGGATACCGTGCGCGTTCTACAGGCCAATTACCCTGATAGCAAAATGCTGGGCAAAGGCGCACCGGATGACCAGCGTGTGTGGTGGAAATTCTGGGAAAGCCTGTACTAGGCAGCTAGCGCTTGCCGCGCGTTGAGGTGCCCCGTGCCTGAGGCGCGCTCTTGCGTGCTTTCTGCTCCGCGCGTTGTGCCACTGTCCGCCTGCGCTTGGTCACTACGCCCTCGCCCTTATGCTTGCTGTCAGCTTCGGCAAACGGGTTGGCACCCTGCTTGAACTGCACGCGCAATGGGGTGCCGGATAGCTGGAATACCTTGCGGAACATCCCTTCCAGGAATCTTACATAACTGTCTTTTACCCCATCCACATGATTGCCATGCACCACTACGATTGGCGGGTTGCTACCGCCCTGGTGGGCGTAGCGCAACTTGGGACGTATACCACGGCTGATTGGCGGTTGGTGCTGGGTAGTGGCATCGATCAATGCGCGTGTTAACTGCGGCGTGGACAGCTTGGCCATCGCCGCCTTATAGGCACCATCCACCGAAACAAACAGCTCCGGCAGGCCTTTTTTCCTGAGTGCAGAAATATAGTGGAACTTGGCGAAATCAAGGAATTTGAGCTTGCGGTCGATTTCACGCTTGATCCATTCACGCTTGTCGTCGTCCAGGCCATCCCATTTATTCACGGCAACCACCAGAGCGCGCCCGCTATCCAGGATATATGCGGCAACATGCGCATCCTGCTCGGTCACGCCATCCTGTGCATCGACCACGAGAATAGCCACGTTGGCCTCTTCAATGGCCTGCATGGTCTTGACCACGGAAAACTTCTCAATGGCCTCGAATACCTTGCCACGCTTGCGTACCCCGGCAGTATCGATGATTACGTAATGCTTGCCGTTGCGTTCCAGGTCGATTTCAATCGAGTCGCGCGTAGTGCCGGGCTCATCAAACGCGATTACGCGCTCTTCACCCAGCAAGGCATTCACCAGTGTGGATTTCCCAACATTGGGACGCCCGACAATCGCCACTTTCGGGATCCTGTCTGAATTCGTTGTTTCTTCCGGCTCAGGCTCTGGAAATGATTCCAGGGCCAAATCAACCAGGTCGCGCACACCTTCGCCATGTGCGGAAGAGATGGATAAAGGGTCTCCCAATCCCAACTCGTGGAATTCGGCAGATACCACGGCGCGCTGCATGCCTTCGGTTTTATTGACGGCTAGCAGTACCGGGCAGCGGCTTTTGCGCAAACGGTCGGCGATGACTTTATCCTGCGGCGTCATCCCTTGGCGGCCATCTACCAAGAAAATAATGACATCAGCCTCATCAATCGCCAGCAAGGTCTGTTTCGCCATGGCAATCATGATCCCGCTATCCGATGAAGGCTCGAAGCCTCCGGTATCAACTACCAGATACGGCTTGGAACCGCCGATGCCGCGGCCATAGTGACGGTCGCGGGTAAGCCCGGGCAGGTCTGCGACCAGTGCATCACGGCTCTTGGTCAGGCGATTGAATAGTGTGGATTTACCGACATTTGGTCGGCCTACCAGTACGATGGTTGGTAGCATTGGGTTACTTCAGTCTGTTATTTAAGTGCAATGGCATACAGGCCGCCCTTGCGGGTCTGTACCAGCAAGCCGTTTGTACCAAGCTCGGCCATTTGCGACATTATCGGGCTATCTTCAGTTTTGATCCTGGCCGCAAAGGCGCCATCTTCGCGTTGCAGGAAATGTACATAGCCTTGTACATCCCCCACTGCGACCACCTCACCCATAGGCAAAGGTGCGCTCAGCTTACGATGGCCCAGATCACCCTGGCGCCAGAAGGTCTTGCCTGAGGAATATTCAAGTGCGTATACAGAGCCCGTTGCATGAGACAGGTAAACGCGGCCATCTGCAGCATTGAGGCCGGTATAGCTCGAGATGTCCCGGCTCCAGGCCACTTTTCCGGAGGCGCGATCCACTGCTGCAACCTTGCCTTGATAGGCTACCGCATACACGAGAGGCCCATCCACTACAGGCAGGCTGGTGATATCGGCGATTCGCTCGATCTCGGTCGTGCCTTTGGGCTGCGCCACAGAAGCTTCCCAGATCACGTTGCCATTATCGGCGCGTAATGCGATCAGCTTGCCGCCGGCAAATCCTGCATATACGGCACCGCCGTCAATTGCCACGCCGGCGCTGCTGCGCAGGCTCAATGTCGGGGTAGCGCGTTCGTAAACCCACTTGCGACTTCCGTCTGCGGCATTCAAACCGAAGATACGACTGTCACCGGCTCTCACCACTACGACATCCTGGAATACCTGGGGTGCGCTCAATACCTCACTGCTCAGCTTGGATTTCCACAATAGCTTGCCAGCCTGATCATAAGCCAGTAAATAACCTTTGGCGCTGCCTACCAACACGAGGTTAGGCCCGATACCCACCCCGCCGGAAAGCTTTTCACCGGTATTGATACGCCATGCTTCACGGCCATTTGCTGCATCCAGCTTCACAATCTCGCCACTCGCGCTGGCAGCATATACAGCGCCCGCCTCTGTAGCCGGGGTAAAGTCGTAATCTTCAGCCTCACCCAGATGGGTGCTCCAGACGATCTTGGGCTGCATGACAGCCTTGAACTCGACCAGCTCTGCCGGAGGATCAGCATCTTCGCGGCCGAACATGCGCTCGGAGATATCGGCCTTCATATCGCTCAGACTGGTGCAACCGGCCACGACTAACATCAAACACGACAATAATATGCCGGATCGCAGGTTCATCCTGTCGAGAGTTAACTTACGCAAGCTCAACCCCCGAGCGCTTCCAGCTTGTGCGCTGTGTAATGATAGTAAGGACCCTGTGCATCAAGCTTGGTCAAGGCTTCCTGATATGCCTGTTTTGCTTCCGCATTTTTGCCTTGGCCCACCAGAACGTCGCCTTTCATGTCGGCAAAAAGACCATCGAAACCGGCATCATGCTTTCCAGCCAAGGTCTTCAGCGCTGCGTCATATTGCTTTTCATCCAGTTGCACAGCCGCCAGCTGCAGCATCGCGATTGATTTAACAGCATCTTCCTTGGCGTTCTTTACAGCCCATTCCAATTGAGCTTTGGCGCTCTTGGCATCGTTTGCGGCATAGTTCGTTTTTGCTGCGGCCAATGCAGCACGCCCGGCGTAAGGGGTGGAGGGATATTTTTCCATCAGCGTTGCGGTCAGCGTCTGTATAGCCTTGATGTCCTTGGGATCGGTTCCGGCCAGCTGCTGATACTGTGCAGAAGCTTCCATGGATTGTTTATTATGGTAGTACTTCCAGCCTTGCACCCCGAAACCACTGGCGACAGCGACTCCGACAACCAGCAAAACCATATTGCCGTTAGCTTTCCACCACGCCTTGAAAGCATCCAGCTGTTCCTGCTCTTCTAGATCATATGCCATGCTATTTCCTAACTTTTCTCAAATCGCCAATAAATCGCAACGTTAAATTACGCCGTAATGACTTTCCGGCCCGGGATGGAGTTCAATAAATTACGCGTATATTCCTGACTTGGCGCATCGTATATATCACTCACCTTGCCCTGCTCAATCAGCCTGCCCTGGTGCATGACAGCTACTTCATCCGCAATATGCCGCACTACGCGCAGGTCGTGGCTGATAAACAGGTAGCTCAAATTCATTTCCTGCTGCAAATCTTTCAATAACAATAAAATCTGCGCCTGTATGGATACATCCAGCGCGGAAACAGGCTCATCACACACCACAACTTTCGGCCTGAGCACCAGCGCCCGTGCAATGCCGATACGCTGACGCTGACCACCGGAGAATTCGTGCGGGTACTTCTGCATATCGGCAGCGCTAAGGCCAACCCGCTCCAGCATTTTCCTGACCTTATCGGCCTGTTCCGCCTTACTCCCCAGCTTATGGATCAGCAGCCCTTCCCCGACAATCTCACCCACTTTCATACGGGGATTGAGTGAAGCGAACGGGTCCTGAAAAATCATCTGCAAGTGCTGCCGCTCGCTGCGCAATTCTGCGGCAGGCAATTCAGCCAGGTTGCGGCCCTGAAACAGGACTTCGCCGCTATCCAGGGGCTGCAATTGTAACAGACATCGCGCGAGGGTGGATTTGCCGCTACCCGACTCCCCAACTACCGCCAGGGTGGTGCCTGCCCGCAGTTGAATGCTGACATCATCCAGGGCCTTGACCCGCGTATCGCTCAAGCCAAATTTACCGCTGCGCTGGCTGTAGCTTTTATTCAGGTGTTTACCAATCAGGATGAATTCGCTCATACAGCCGCGCGCTCCTTAGCCTGGTTTTCCGGCAACCATGCGTAATCTATGGGCTTGAGCGGCTTTTTGCCTTCGGCATCGGGCACACATGCCAGCAAGGCTTTGGTATAAGGATGCTGCGGATTCTGCAACACTTGGGCTACGGGGCCTGACTCCACAATCTCGCCGCGGAACATGACCACTACGTTATCGGCAATATCAGCGACGACACCGAAATCGTGTGTGATAAACAGCATGCCCATATTCATGCGGCTTTTAAGTTCGTCCAGCAACTTCAGTATCTGTGCCTGCACAGTCACGTCCAAGGCTGTGGTGGGTTCATCCGCGATCAGCATGGCCGGCTCGCAGGCGATGCTCATGGCAATCATCACGCGTTGGCGCTGTCCGCCGGATAACTCATCAGGATAAGCATTGGCGCGACTCGCAGGGATACCCACTTGCTCCAGCAAGGCCGCAATACGCGCCTTGAGCGCCTGCCCTTTGAGACCCAGATGCACCGTAAGGGGCTCGCCTATCTGGTACCCCACTGTCAGTACCGGATTTAACGAGGTCATGGGCTCCTGGAAAATCATGCCTATGCGCTTACCGCGATATTCCCGCATCTGCTGGTTATTCAAGGGTGCCAGATCAGTACCCTGGAAAACCACTTGCCCTTGCGTGCGTTCAAGTTGCGTCGAAAGCAGGCTCATGATGGACAATGCTGTAAGGCTTTTACCGCTACCGGATTCACCCACTATGCAGGTCGTTTTACCGCTTTCCAGGCTGAATGAAATATTATTGACGAGCAAACGACCAGGCGCGCCTACCGGCGTGATCGTCAGTCCTTCTACGCGCAATAAGCTGGTTTCATTCATTTAATAATCAAATAGTTAAAATTTATTTTTAAAGTAATCTGTTACATGGGAAATCGGGTGTCTCGCCTGTTCCTCAGCTTCACGCAACGGTTTGATGCAGACTTCAGCCGCCTGTATTTCATCATCGCCGATAATCAAGGCATACCGTGCTCCGCTTTTATCCGCCTTTTTCATTTGGGATTTAAAGCTGCCGCCTCCGGCGTGCATGCTTACTGCCAAGCCCGCATCGCGCAGGGTTTCGGCGATACGCAACGCCTGCTGCGCAGCGGCCTCGCCTACATTCACCAGGTAAACGTCCGGTGCATCACTCGCCTCGATGCCGGATTCCTGCATCAGCAGGAATATACGTTCGAGGCCGATGGCAAACCCGCATGCTGGCGTAGCATCTCCACCCAGTTTCTGGACCAGCGTATCATAGCGGCCGCCACCGGCAATCGTGCCCTGGCTGCCCAATTTGGTGGTCACCCATTCATACACGGTGCGGTTGTAATAATCCAGGCCGCGGACCAGGCGTGTATTCAGCCTGTAGGCTATACCGGCGTTATCCAGCATCGCGCACAGGCCATCATAATGCGCGCGCGTTACGCTGCCCAACGTATCCAGCAAGCGCGGTGCCGCTTCAATCATGGCCTGCATCGCCGGGGTTTTACTATCAAGAATTCGCAAAGGGTTAGTGTGCAGGCGCCGTTTTGCATCCTCGTCCAGCTCATCTGCATGACCTTCAAAATAGCTGATTAATGCTTTCCGGTATTCAGCGCGCTCATCAGCATCACCTATAGTATTGATCTGCAACTCAATGTCGGATAGCTCCAGCTCGCGCCAAAGGCGGGCCAGCATCATGATCTGTTCGGCCTCGATGTCGGGCCCTGTATAGCCGAATGCCTCGGCGCCGATCTGGTGAAACTGGCGCTGCCGACCCTTTTGCACGTTCTCATGCCGGAACATCGGCCCCAGGTACCACAGCCGTTGCGCGCCGTTATAGGTGAGGCTGTGCTCTATCACTGCACGCACACAACCGGCGGTGCCTTCGGGGCGCAAGGTCAGCTTGTCATCGTTAAGACTGTCCACCCAGGAATACATTTCCTTCTCGACAATATCGGTATGCTCGCCTACGCTGCGGACAAAAAGCTCGGTCGGCTCGACAACAGGCATACGAATATTGCGGTAGCCGTACTGTCCCAACACACGCCGTGCCGTATCTTCCAGCTTGTGCCACAGCGCAGTATGCTCAGGCAGGATGTCGTAAAAGCCCTTGATGCTTTGAAATTTAGAGATGCTTTGGGGTTTTGAATTATTGCTCATGAAGTTTCAGGCTAAACAGCCTTGATGGGAATAGTTTTAGAGTCTTTTAGCAGCTTGTCTGCCTGCCGGAGCCTGCCGCCCTCGGCATAATGCGTGCTGACATAGGTCTCAACCAACGCCTGGAACTCCTCTGCGATACGGTCACCCTTAAGCGTGACCGTTTTTTCGCCATCGACAAATACTGGAGCAACCGGGACTTCGCCGGTACCCGGCAGGCTGATACCAATATTGGCCAGCTTGGACTCGCCCGGCCCATTGACTACGCAGCCCATCACAGCCACGCTCATGGACTCCACGCCCGGATATTGGCTGCGCCAGATCGGCATTTGCTCACGCAAATAACGCTGGATATTCTGTGCCAGCTCCTGGAAGTAAGTGGAAGTGGTGCGGCCGCAGCCAGGGCATGCGGTGACCAACGGCGTAAAAGAACGAATCCCCATGGTTTGCAGGATTTCCTGCGCCACTACTACCTCCTTGATACGATCCTCGCCGGGCTCCGGGGTCAGCGAAACACGGATGGTGTCGCCAATGCCCTCTTGCAGCAGCAATGACAGGGCCGCTGTGGAAGCAACGATACCCTTTGAACCCATGCCCGCTTCGGTCAGGCCGAGATGCAAAGCATAGTCACAGCGAGCCCCAAGATCGCGGTATACCGCAAGCAAGTCCTGCACGGCGCTTACCTTGCAGGAAATGATGATATGGTCGGAAGGCAGCCCCAGCGCTTCGGCCTGATGGGCACTTTCCAGCGCGGATTGAATCAAGGCTTCGCGCATCAGCATATCGGAAGGTAGCGGATCTGCGCGCAAGGCATTCTCGTCCATCATGCGCACCATCTTCGCCTGGTCCAGGCTGCCCCAGTTAACGCCTATGCGCACCGGCTTGTTGTATTTGATAGCGGCTTCGATCATCAGTGCGAACTGCTCGTCGCGCCTGGAACCCTTGCCGACATTTCCGGGGTTGATGCGGTATTTGGCCAGCGCTTCGGCACAATCGGGATATTGCGCCAGAAGCTTGTGGCCGTTGTAATGGAAATCGCCGACCAGCGGCACATTGCACCCCATGGCATCAAGCTCGCGCCGGATACGGCCTACCTGCGCTGCTGCTTCCGGGGAATTAACCGTAATGCGGACGACCTCCGAGCCGGCCTGCCACAACTCGAATACCTGCTGCACAGTGGACCGGGCGTCGGCCGTATCGGTATTGGTCATGGATTGCACCACCACCGGCGCATCGCCACCCACGGCTACATGCCCAATCATGACACGCTGGCTTTTGCGGCGTTTGGTTTGCGCGTGATAGTCCAAAGCGCTACTCCAGGGTAACTCTGGCTACATCGACCTTGGTATAGAGCGCAAGATCGACAGGTTTGTCGTTAAAAGTCAATTTACTGACCGGCGCATTGCCAATGACCACCGTAAGCGGCGGCTGGCCTTCAATCGCGGCTTCACTGCCTGCCGTCATGATTCGGTCGAAAATGATTTTTTTATCTTTATCGGTCACGTTTACCCAGCTTTTCCCGGTAAAACTGAGTTGGAGTTTTGCCGCAGCTTTCGTTGCAACGACAGGCTGTTGAGTAACAGCCTCGGGAGTGACTGCAGCTGGAGTCTGCGCATCTACTGAAGGAGCCGCTGGCACCCCTTCTGGCAAAACAGTTTCGCCCGAGGCTCTTTCGGCAGCAGGCAAAGCCGGCATCGGCAACGGCTCTGTAGTTGCTGCCTCTCCCGCTACTTCTTGGGCCGCATCGTGGTCTGCATCAGTATTTTTTGCCGGCATTTCTGCTGTGACCGGCTTCGGCATGTAATCCATATAGAGCTGCCAAGCCCCCACGAGTAGGGCAATCAGGATGCTGGCCAGGATATATTTCAGCCAAGGCTGGCTATCCTTGCCGGAAATCAGGATATTTTCGGACGCCAGTGTTAGGGCAGGCGGCGCCTTGGATGGCGCAGAAGCGCGGTAGGACTGCAATAATGGCTCAGCATCTATTCCCAGCAAACGGGCGTAATTACGGATAAAGCCACGCGTAATCGTGGCCTCAGGCAGGGCAGAAAAATCGTCGCTCTCAAGCGCCCTGACCTGGCGCGGACTAATGCGCAAACGCGTGCACACATCATCTATCGTCAGGCTCTGCTGTTCACGCGCAGCTGATAGCACGGCGCCCATCGATGCGGCCCCGTCAACTGGCTGTATTGTTGTATCTACAGAATCACTCATTACTTACTGCCCCGAGAGCAGCGCTTTCGCCTGCTCGGAATTTGGATACTTTTGTCGAAGCGACAGCGCATAACTTGCTTCGGCATCCCTGTCGCCTAATATGCGCTCAATCCTGATGCCCAGCCACAATGTCTCCGGCGCGGGATTGCTGGCCAGCGCATTGCTGAGTGTATTTTGCGCCAGCTTATATTCCTTGCGATTAAACTGCAGTAGTGCCAGCTGGTAGGCTGCCTGATGCAGCAAAGGCTGAGCCTGTAACGCCTTGTTTAAAAATGTCTCGGCATTTTTCTCGTCATGCTTTCTTAACGAGCAAACGCCCGCATTCATATAAGCCACACCAGGCGTGGCATACAGCGGGTTTTTTACCGCTTCTGCAAACTGCACCATGGATTCATCTATGCGATTGCGTGAACACAGAAAAGTACCGTAGTTATTACGTGTCTCCGGGTTGCCGGGTTCCAGCTGTATGGCCTTATTGAAACTGGCGTCGGCTTTTGCTTCCTCGCCTAGCGCACCATATACCAGCCCCAGCCCGTTATAGGCAGATGCATAGCTCGGGTCTATCTTTGTGGCATCGGTAAACTCTTCCAGCGCGATCCCGATCTGGTTCTGGGCATAATAACCAGCACCCAATTCGGTATGGATCCTCGCGCTTTCGCGCAGGCTGGATTCCCCATTAGCAGCGTCGCGAGCTTGTGGGCCTGCACAGGCAGTAAGTAATATGACTGCGATCAAGCTCAGTTTCTTCATGTTGCTGCCTCCAGATGGATTTTTATTTTGTTGCGTTCAGCATTATTTCGTTCGGCACGCCGGGTCTTGTCCTGCACCTTGCCAGCTAGTTGGCCGCAGGCAGCATCAATGTCTTCACCACGCGTCTTGCGCGTAGTAACAATATAGTCCGCCTGCATCAGGATATCCCGGAAACGCCGGATATTATCCGGCCTGGATGTGTCAT
>CAZBSR010000016.1:0-15099 GCA_964494575.1 uncultured Methylophilaceae bacterium
TGACGCCCTTCTTCTGTGCCGCAGCAAAAATCTCATTACCGTGCAGGGCAATCAGTGCCTTGTTGGCGGTAACCACATGCTTGCCGTTCTCAATCGCCTTCAGCACCAACTCCCTCGCGAGGGTAGAGCCGCCGATCAGTTCAACGACAATGTCGATATTGGGGTCGGAAACTACCGCGTAGACATCGCTCGTTACTTCTACTCCACTTGTCGCCGCACCTTGCGTGAGCTCAGCGGCACGTGCGACGTCACGGTCCGCCACTTTCACGATGCGGATGGGGCGGCCGGCGCGGCGGGCGATTTCTTCACGGTTACGGTCCAGTACGGTAAAAGTACCGCCGCCTACTGTGCCAATACCAAGCAGGCCTACATTGATGGGCTTCATATCTCTCTTCATGCTTTAAAAGTTATTCTTTGCGGATTACTTTTTTGAACCGTGCCGCTTGCGGTACTGCTCAAGGTATTTTGCGATGCGACCGATAGCCTCGGTAAGATCGTCAACGTTGGGCAGGAATACCACACGGAAATGATCGGGCTGTTTCCAGTTAAAACCACTGCCTTGCACCAGCAATACCTTTTCTTCCAGCAGCAGATCCATGATGAATTGCTGGTCATCCACAATCGGGTATATCTTCGGATCCAGCCGCGGGAAAAGATACAGCGCTGCCGGCGGCTTGGTGCAGGTAACACCCGGAATCTCAGTTAGCAGTTTATGGGCAAGATCGCGCTGCTTGCATAGCCGCCCCGTCGGCGCTACCAGATCATTGATGCTCTGATAACCGCCCAACGCGGTCTGTATAGCCAACTGCCCTGGCACATTCGCGCATAGCCGCATGGAGGCCAGCATGTTCAGGCCTTCGATGTAATCCTGCGCATGGCGCTTTTCACCGGAAACCACCAGCCAGCCAGCACGATAGCCGCAAGTGCGGTAGTTCTTGGAAAGCCCGTTGAAGGTAACGAACAGCACATCGTCTGCCAGTGAAGCAACCGAGGTGTGCGTGTTGCCGTCGTAGAGCACCTTGTCGTATATCTCATCGGCAAAAATCACCAGCTTGTGATGGCGCGCGATCTCGATCAGCTTGAGCAGGAACTCCGGCGGATATAAGGCGCCGGTCGGGTTATTCGGATTGATGATGACAATGCCGCGTGTATTGGCGGTGATCTTGGCTTCGATATCATCCAGGTCAGGCAGCCAGCCTGATTGCTCGTCACACACGTAATGACGCGGGCTGCCGCCTGCAAGCGTCACTGCAGCCGTCCACAGCGGATAATCCGGCATCGGCACCAGTATCTGGTCGCCATTATTCAGCAAGGCCTGCATGGACATGACAATCAGTTCGGAGACACCGTTGCCGATGATGATATCGTCGATATCCACGCCCGCGATCTTCTTCTGCTGCGTGTAATGCATGATGGCTTTACGCGCGGCGAACAGGCCCTTGGAGTCGGTATATCCCGACGCTTGGTCCATGTTGCGGATGACATCCTGCAGAATCTCTTCAGGCGCCTCAAAACCAAAAGGTGCGGGGTTGCCGATATTCAGCTTGATGATGCGATGACCCTCATCTTCCATCTCCCGCGCTCGCGCCAGCACCGGGCCACGAATGTCATAGCACACGCCGTTGAGTTTTGAAGATTTGAGTATGGGTTCCATCAGATTTCCAAGAGCTAAAAAGACCTGCCAAAAAGTGTGTTATCTTACCTTGTCACGGCCTTTTGAAGCAATGAAAGCTTGGCGAACCAGACTAGGTACGACGTATGAAACTACACTTAACAAACGCCCCCGACAGACAACTAATCACCGGCTATGAGAACGACTGGGTCGAAATAAACCAGATTCGCTTTTCAGCGTCCCTGATTGTTATGCCGGACGCCGTCAGCAAATGCGAGGTAAATGATTTTGATGGGCTGACAGCAGAGCACTTCGCACAGCTCGCAGCGCTGAAACCTGAAGTGGTGTTGCTCGGTACCGGCAAAACCCAGCGCTTCATTCACCCGCGCCTGAGCCGCGCCCTGACTGAGGCCGGCATCGGCGTTGAATGCATGAATACCGCTGCCGCCTGCCGCACCTACAACTTCCTGATGGCGGAAGGCCGTCAGGTCGCCGCGCTATTGATTATTTAATAGCAACTGATTAATTAGCGGCAATGAGATAGCGATCAAAGCCCACGGCGCGAGAACGTCAGCGTGGCATTGGTACCACCAAAGCCGAAGCTGTTGGATAGCGCAGTCTGGATGTTGGCATTGTCGATACGCTTACGCACGATATTCAAACCCTCTGCCGCCGGATCCAGGGTTTCGATATTGGCCGATGCGGCGATGAAGTTATTTTCCATCATGAGTAGGGTATAAATCGCCTCATTGGCGCCCGCTGCGCCCAGAGCGTGCCCGGAGAGTGACTTGGTCGAGGCAATGGCCGGCATCCGCCCATAGGCCTCATCTCCAAATACCTCCAGTATCGCTTCCAGCTCCTTGGTATCGCCTACCGGTGTACTGGTGCCGTGAGTATTGATGTAATCCACACCGCCTTCCACGCCCTCCAGCGCCAATCGCATACAGCGTACTGCACCCTCCCCACTTGGGGCTACCATATCGTAGCCGTCGGAGGTGGCGCCATAGCCCACGACTTCCGCATAGATCTTTGCGCCGCGCGCCTTGGCATGTTCATACTCTTCCAGCACTACAATACCACCGCCGCCGGAAATGACGAAACCATCGCGGTCTGCGTCATAGGTGCGCGACGCCTTTTCCGGGGTATCGTTGTACTTGGTAGACAGCGCCCCCATGGCATCAAACAGGAATGACATGGTCCAGTGTTCCTCTTCCGCGCCGCCGGCAAAAACGATGTCCTGCTTGCCGAGCTGGATCTGTTCCACGCCGGCGCCTATGCAATGCGCGCTGGTCGAACAGGCTGAACTGATACCGTAATTGACGCCCTTGATTTGCGCACCCGTGGCCAGACAGGCAACCACGCCGCTCGACATGGTTTTGGTGACCATGTACGGGCCAACGCGCCGCACGCCTTTTTCCTTCAGGGTATCGGTGGCTTCCAGCATGCTTTCGGTAGAAGTACCGCCGGCACCGACGATCAGGCCGGTACGCACATTGGACACCAACTCCTGCGGCAGCTCGGCGTCCGCAATGGCTTCCTGCATGGCGATCCAGGCATAGGCATGGCCGCTGGCCATAAAACGCAACAGCTTGCGGTCTATCAGCTCCTGCACATTCAGATTGACCGAACCAGCCACATGCGAACGCAGGCCATGGTCCACATACTCCTGCTGGAATGTGATCCCGGACCGACCCTGCTGCAAGCTATCCAGCACTTCCGCTTTGTTATTTCCGAGGCTGGAGACTATCCCCATGCCTGTAACTACGACGCGACGCATAATCGTGTTCCTCAAATTATTTTTTATACTATCTTTAACTTTGGCCTAGCCATGACTCGGCTTAGACCTAGAAGTTATCGGTACGGGTAAACAGGCCGACGCGCAAATCCTTGGCAAAATAGATTTCACGCCCATCTACTTCCATATGTGCATCAGCAATACCCATCACCAGTTTGCGCATGATGACACGCTTCAAATCAATGCGATAAGTCACCCGCTTGGCAGTCGGCAGAACCTGCCCGGTGAATTTCACATCACCCGATCCCAACGCACGACCCCTGCCTGCGCCACCCATCCAGCCGAGATGAAAGCCGACCAGTTGCCACATGGCATCCAGGCCCAGACAACCAGGCATGACCGGATCACCCTCAAAATGACAGCTGAAAAACCATAAGTCCGGATTGATATCCAGCTCGGCTACGATCTGGCCGTTGCCGTAAGCGCCACCATCTTCGGTAATGGAGACGATCCGGTTAAACATCAGCATCGGCGGTAATGGCAGCTGGGCATTGCCTATACCGAACATTTCCCCACGCCCACACGCCAGTAATTCTTCATAGGTAAAACTATTTTGTTTTTGCATTAAGGTTTTATTGAGCTGTTACACCCATCAAAGTAAGTTAGGCTCTATTTTCGCTGGAAATGCCATTAAGTGAAAGCCCTCTGATTTCAGGAGGCGAAAAATCCAGGGGTATACAGATCTGTTTACACATTCAGGGAATGTCGTTAATATTTGCTACGAACTTAATATCCCCTCTAATTTCAGCAGTTAATTTACACAGGATAAGTCAATGAGTGACCGTCTACTGACCGACTGGCGCGAGCATGCGCTCAAGCTTGAATCTGAAATCAATAAGGTAGTGGTTGGTCAGCAATCACCTATCCGTGCCATTACCACCGCGATCTTCGCGCGCGGGCATGTATTGCTGGAAGGCGATGTCGGCGTCGGCAAGACCACTTTGCTGCGCGCATTTACCCGCGGTATCGGCGGCGGCTACCAGCGTATTGAAGGCACGATCGACTTGATGCCGAACGACCTCGTATATCACACCTATCTTGGTGAGGACGGCAAGCCACATGTGAGCCCGGGCCCGTTGCTCATGTCCGGTGAAAATCTTTCGGTATTCTTCTTCAACGAAATCAACCGCGCCCGCCCGCAAGTGCATTCGCTGCTGCTGCGCGTCATGGCGGAACGCACCCTGACAGCATTCAATAAAGAACACTACTTTCCGCACATGCTGGTGTTCGCCGACCGCAACCAGGTGGAGAAGGAAGAGACTTTCGATATTCCATCTGCGGCGCGCGACCGCTTCATGATGGAAATCCCTATCGTGGTTCCCACAGACGCCGCCATCATGGAAGCGCTGGTTTTTGACACCAAGTTCCATAACGTGGACGCGCTGGTGGACACCATACAAGCCGATGTGCTGCAGTTCGATCAGCTCAATGAGTTTGCGGCTCTGGTGCAGGCCAAAGTCGAGGCCAGTCCGACATTACGCCGCTACGCCCTGGATCTGTGGCGTGCAACCAAGACGCCTTCGGATTTCGGCATCAAGGTTTCCGGTGTGGACATGAATCGCCTCATCCTGTCAGGCGCCAGCCCGCGCGGCATGAGCATGCTGCTGCGCGCTGCGCGGGTGAATGCCTGGCTGAACAACCGTGAAGCGGTTTTGCCGGACGACATCCATACTGTATTCCACGAGACTATCGCCCACAGGCTGGTATTCAGCCCGGTATATGAAATGCGCAGGACTGAAATCGCGCGCGAGATGCTGTCCGCCATCGTCAACACTGTTTCTGCACCGTAATAACGCAGGCCGTTCATGACGCCAGACAGCATCAAGGAATTCAGCTACCACATCGGCTGGCGCTCGCGTGCACGCCGCCCCGGCAAGCACAACAGCACCCAGCGCGGCATGGGCATGGAGTTCCGCGGGCATACCACCCTGCTTTCCTATCCTGACCCGCGCCGTATCGATATACGCCAGACCATACGCGACCCGCTGGAACAGGTATACGTACGTATCTTCAACCAGAAAAGCGTCACGCCGGTATTCGTCTTGTGCGACCTGTCCGGCTCCATGAACTACGGCAGCCATCAGCGCAAGATATCCGTGGCTGCGGATATCACGCAGTCGGTAGCGCAGTCCGCAACACACACCGGCGACCCTATCGGCTTTATCGGCTTCGACGAACATATACGCGAAGACTGGCTTTGCCCGCCATCGGCGCGGCCGCATATGGCCATCGAAATGGCCGAGCGACTGAAGGATTTTCATCCCGCTGCTGTAGGCAGCGCGGGCCTGAGGGATTCAGTGCGTTATCTGCCGCGCGAGCGCTCGCTGGTATTCCTGGTATCCGATTTCCATATGCCGCTTTCCGAGCTGGAAGAGTCGCTGGTGCTGATGCTGCGTCACCATATCGTGCCGGTCGTGCTGTGGGATTCCTCCGAGTACCGCAACCTGCCAGAGCTCGGCATCGCCAACGTTACCGACTCCGAAACCGGGGAAAAGCGTACCCTGTTCCTGCGCAAGGATTACCGCGACCGCATCCTGAAAAGCTTCGAGGACAGGCGCACAGCCATCATCAACCTATTCCTGCGCTTCGACATGCAGCCTTTTTTTGTCGAGGACGGTTTCGATGCAGATTTGCTTACTGATTATTTCCACCAATATGTGGCTGCCTAACCTATGAGTATGAATATGCGATTCAGTCATTCCGGATTTTCTGTTATTGCCATACTTGCGGCCTGCATAGGGTTGTTAAGTGCGACCGCCGCCCATGCCGATACACCTCTGCCGCTCATGAACAAGGCCGATATCAAGGTGCATATCGTCGAGCCTGATCGTGACGTAGGCTATGTGGTCGGCGATATACTGAACCGCACCGTTACCCTTGATGTAAAGAAACCCTACACCCTGGTTGAGACTTCCCTGCCCATCGTAGGCTATGAACACCGCTACCAGGGCCAGGTCTCAGGCATCGAGCTGACGCGCATATCCTCTGCCCAAGCGGACCACAGCGACAGCACCACCTACACCATACATTTGAGCTACCAGGTATTCACCACCGGGAAGCTTGCCAAACCGGCTATCCTCAGGCCTGAAATCTTCAAGTTCAAGTCTGCAGAAAAAGGCGAAGTGTTGCAGTACCAGATACCGTCTTTCAGCTTCCGCATTTCCCCACTTTCAGTCTTCGGGCAAGTGAAAGTAAAAGACGAGATGAGTCCATTTCGCCCGCCATTATTACTGGATGCCACACCAGAGATACTCAAGCTGAAGATATTGCTGGGTATATTCGGTGTCGCATTGATAGGCCTGCTTTATATTTTCGGCATGCGTGCCTGGTTGCCGCGCATGGGTGCGCCCTTCGCCCGCGCATTTCGCGATATTCGCAAACTGCCTGACAACACTGACGGCCTGCAACAGGCCGTGGCTAGAGTGCACAAGTCGTTGAACGCTACGGCAGGCCATAGCCTGTTCAATGACAACCTGGATCAGTTCATTAGCCGCAAACCTGCGTTCAAGCCGGTTCGTGCAGAGATAGAACGGTTCTTCGGCTTGTCCCGCCAGGTATTCTTCGAACCGCAAGCCGCACACGAGGCAGGAGAAGCGCCTTTGCTATGGTTGCGCCGCTTCTGCCGCCATTGCCGTGACTGCGAACGCGGTTTGACGCCTGAAATCGGGCAATAGCATGGATCTCGTCTGATGGGATTTACCACACCCTGGGTATTATGGCTTCTGCCGCTTGCCGCGCTGCCCCTGCTGCTGGAGCGCACGCATAGCCGCAACTATTCGTGGGTGGCCATGCTACCCAGCGATGCATTGTCCGACCTGATAGGCCTGTTGCTTAAGATCCTAGCCTCGCTGGCGCTGCTATCCATCATCCTTGGTGTTGCCGGCCCGCACAGCCTGGAACAGCAAGAAGAACGCATTGGTGTCGGGGCGCAGATCGCGCTGGTAATGGACCGCAGCGCGAGCATGGATGATGCATTCTCCGGCGGCGGCAACGACGGCCGCGTAGGCGAAACCAAGTCCGTGGCGGCCAGCCGCCTGATGACCGAGTTCGTCAATCAGCGCCAGAATGACATGATAGGTATCATCACATTCAGCAACTCGGCCATGTATGTACTGCCGCTGACTGAAAACCGCGAAGCCATACTGGCCGCGATTAGGGCCACTGCAGGCAACTCGCTGTTCCAGACCAATATAGGCAGCGGGCTGACCAGTGCCGCCTCCCTGTTCGAGAAAGTGCCCGACTCCGGATCGCGCGCCATCATTCTGCTATCCGACGGCGCCGGACGCGTCAGCGGTGAGGTACAGGCCAAGGTGCGAGACTGGCTCGACCAGCTCGATGTCAACTTGTACTGGATCGTACTGCGCCAGCCTGGCGGGCTCAGTATTTTTGACAAGACTTATGTCCCCAAGGAAGACGAGCCCCTGCCTCCCGAATTCGAGCTTTATGAGTACTTCAAGACGCTGAGGTCGCCGTTCAATGCCTATGAAGCTGAAGACCCGAAATCGCTGGCTGCTGCCATTGCCGACATCAATCAAAAAGAGAAAAAGCCAATCAAGTATCTTGAAAAGATTCCCGGCCGGGATTATTCGCAGCATTGTTATTTCTTTGCTGTATTGATGATAGGCCTGCTCTTATGCGTGAAATATCTGGAGGTCAAAACATGGCGATCAGCGTAAAAAAATTAACCTGGGGCCTGGCGGCCGTTGCAATCCTGACCGCAGGCGGTGCAGCCATGGAGGCCAACCGTATCCGCCAGATTGATGCATTCAATCTGGCTGTCAGCACCGGCAAGACGCCACAGACCGATAAACTAAGCCTGGAAGCCAAGTATTCGGTCGCTTACTGGCTGGCCAGGAATGAGCGCTACAAGGAGTCATCCCTGCTCTTCCTGCAATTGGCACAGAACGGAACACCGGCTCAGCGTGCGGCCATTCAGCATAATGTGGGTAACACTTTCATGCTGAGGGCGCTCGCGGTCGGCGGCAACAATGCCAGCGTACGCGACGAAGTTGAGTACCTGCTTATCCAGGCCAAGAATGCCTACAAACTGGCGCTGAAGGAGGACAATAGTTACTGGGGCACACGCCATAACCTGGACCGCGTACTCTCGTTATTGCCCGAGAATCCGACACCCGGAGTGGGTGAGTCCGACTCACCGGGCCTCATCATGGGCAATATCCCGGTGGGTTTACCTTAAACGCTCCGGCCCGACCATCCGATTAGGCTATTGAATAAACTATGTCGCCCCTGAAAAAGCTGTTCAACTACTTCCGGCATCGTCGCGATACTGTCCTGCTGCTGAGTGCGTTCGCGCTGCTGGTACTGGCGCTGTTTCGCCCGACCATACCGGTCAAGCACAACATCTATACTTATTTTTTCGTGGCCGATATCTCGCAGAGCATGAATGCGATCGACATGACCATCGATGGCAAACCCGCAAGCCGCATTGCCCATACGCAAAAGATGCTGAGCGAGATCATCTCGTCGCTGCCATGCGGCACCAAGGTTAGCCTGGGGCTGTTTGCCGGGGTGAGCGTTGCGGCGCTATATACACCGATCGAGGTTTGCGCCAATTTTTCCGCAATCAAGGACACCATCGATCACCTGGATTGGCGCACCGGCTGGTCCGGCAATAGCCGCATCCGTGAGGGCATGTACAACATGTCCCGCGTCCTGCGCAGTTTCCCCGAGCCTGCACAGGTTGTCTATTTCAGTGATGGTGAGGAAGCGCCCAAACTGCATGCATTCAACACCCGCGATCTGAGCAATTTCCAAGGCGGGGACGGCTGGCTGCTGGTTGGTATCGGCTCGGAAAAAGGCACGGATATCCCCAAGCTGGACGATAAGAATCAGTTGATCGGCTATTGGTCGGCAGAGAGTTTTGCCATGCAGCCGGGTATCGCTCAAATCTCAGAGAACAACCTGGGGGTACGCGATGACAAAGTCGCGGGCGGCCCTGAGGATCGTTTTGTGTCCAAGCTGGATGAGGAATACATGAAGTCCGTTGCCAAGGAAGTCGGCGGCAATTACGTGCGCGGCGATAATCTGCAAAGCATCCTCGCGGCCATGAAAGAACAAAAACCGGCGCGGCGCGATGTCGCTCCCTTTGGCTTGCACTGGCTGCTGGCCTCGCTTGCCGGCCTGGTACTCATTGCTGCCTATCTGCCTAAACATCCTGGCAAACAGTTGCGGGCCGCTCTGGATGCCCGTAAAAATCGGCGTCAGAAATCGGAGCCCGCAGACACCGCCGACGTTTTATTCTGATTTTTCTCAGACTTCTTTCTGGACCCGGGCCCGTCATTGCGCCAGCGTAGCCAAACCCGTAGCTGGCGGAAAGCATCCTCATCCACCCGGTCGGGCGTCAGGACCAGGCTTCTCTGCCAGAAACGGGTATCCAGCTTCACGTTGAGCACTGTCAGGTAGGCTGCAACGAAAGTACTAGGCATGATGGTCACCGCAACCTGCATGCCTCTCCTGTCAGTCACTGTCAGCTCATTCCTGCTATTCAGATCCAAGCCGATCAACGACCATGGCAGGCTTAATAAAGCATGCTGCGCTATGAAGTAGATGGCAGCCAAGGCAGCGGGAACGCAAATGATGATTTTAAGACTAAGCATCATAGGCATAACAACCACGACAATGCAGGCTCCCAACCCGGCCGCTGCCAGTATGGCCGCCAGCCGATATGAAGGTCGCAAAACCAGCCGGATGGGCTTAGCGTTATAATGGTGCAAACATTTTCTCCATACATCCCCAACAATTTATGATCTAAGGCAACACATGACACAGTGGCATGAATTTTTAACAAGTCAAGATGCCGTCCTTAGCGGCAACCAGGTAGCCAGCTTTGGCGACCTTCAGGCTGAACTGGAAGCTGCGGCAACCGGCAATATAGTGGCGGATCTTTCCCATTTAAGCCTGCTACAGTTGGACGGTGAAGATAAAGTCAGCTTCCTGCAAGGCCAGGTCACCAATGACATCAAGCTGCTGGATGGCCAGCATAGCCAGTATGCCGGCTACTGCAATCCCAAGGGGCGTTTGCTGGCGCTGTTCTTTGCCTTCGCACACCACGATCACCTGTATCTGCAATTACCAAGTGCGTTACTGGAGCCGATACAGAAGCGCCTCAGGATGTATGTATTACGCTCCAAAGTCAGCATCACCGACGTTTCGGACAGCATCCGCTGCATAGGTGTGGCCGGGAAACAGGCTGAAACCATATTAAAAGATGTTTTCGGTAAGGCGCCCACACATGCGCATGAGCTGGTCAGCCTGGAAAATGGCACGCTTATACGCATGCCCGGGCCGGATTCGGCACCGCGTTACCAAGTCTTTGTTACTGCCGGGAATGCCGCCGATATCTGGGCGCGCCTCAGCGCTCATGCTGTCGCCGTGGGTAAACCTTGCTGGGATTGGCTGGAAATCCAGTCGGGAATTCCTGAAATCAGCCCGGCGACTCAGGAAGAGTTTGTGCCGCAGATGATCAACCTGGATGCGCTGGGTGGTATCAATTATAAAAAAGGCTGCTATACCGGACAGGAGATCGTGGCACGGACGCATTATCTCGGCAAGATCAAGCGTCGCACCCAGCTGGCACATATTGCAACCACCGGCACTGAAGCCCCATTGGCAGGCGACGATATATTCGGCGCAGAAGAAAATGGCTCAGGGAATAACAGTCCTGTGGGTAAAATCGTGCGTAGCGCACCTAGCCCGCAGGGTGGGTTTGATGTGCTGGCAGAAGTGCGCCTGGAAAGCCTGCAGGCCAGCATACGCTGGCAAGATGTGGAGTTGCAGGTGATGGCGCTGCCTTACACACTGGATAGCCAAGCCTAAAATAGCCTACCTGGCATACGGCGGGGCTATGCCAGGCTGTTTTCTTCCGTTTCAGAGGAGCTAAGTACCGAGCGATTGCGCCCCCTGGCTTTGGCTTGGTACATGGCATAGTCGGCACGCTCGATGACACGCTCGATCTTTTCGCCCTCAAGCGTCACCGCCGCACCGAGACTGGCCGTAATGCTGATCTTCCCTTCATTGTAATAGGTCGCCCCTGCCTCAATTGCGAGTCGGATTTTTTCCGCGAGCTGCATCACGCTATGTTCATTACAATTCTTGACAACAACAAGCAGCTCTTCGCCTCCCCAGCGGCAGATAAAATCCGAAGCTCTCACGCATGACCTGACTGTGGCGGCAACATCTATCAGCACCTTATCGCCCGCAAGGTGGCCATGCCTGTCATTGACCAGCTTGAAGTTGTCTAGATCAAGCAGAATGATGCCGGTTGAGGTCTTGTTGCGCGTATTCTCGTTGAACAGCAATTCGACCACGACACCAAAAGCCCTTCTGTTGGGCAGCCCGGTCAGGCTGTCGGTCGTTGCCATGGTCTCCAGCCGTTTCTGGTAGCGCCGGAGCGCAAGATGGGTCAACAGGATGACGATAGTGGTAACGATCAAACAAATCAGTAGGTTGATATAAAGCGTATCCCTGATCGCGGCGGTAGCTTCGCTTTCGCTCTTTTCAACGAACAGGTACCACTTGAGCTCAGGTAGATAACGCACATTGATCAGGTGATTGGCTCCGCCCTGGCGGTATTCATAATTACCTTTGTCGCTCGCCAGCACTCTGGGCATGAGCTTGCTCAGGCCCTCTATATCGCGAATATTCGTTCCCGGACGCTGGCGCTTGCCACTCGACAGCATGACCTTGCCATCCTTGCTGACAAAATACACTTCGCGCTGGTACCGTTGCTGGTAGCTATTGATGAGCCGCTGTACCGAATCGACCGTGAGCCCGATGCCAGTGGCGCCGATGTAGCGGTTGTTATAATCCAGCACTCGGTAATTGACGAAGATGGTCAGCGCATCGGCATGCGCGAGATCCTTGTCTACGTTGATTTCATAAGGCTGATGCATCTCGCGCACCCGGTAATACCAGATATCGCGCGGCTCATCCGGCTTTATTTTTTTCAACTGCCCTTCGCCGACGTAATAACTCTTGGTCTCTTCCGAGACGAAGAAGCTGGCGAAGGCGCCGTATTTCTGCTGTATATCCTGTAGATAGTTGCTGATTTTTTCGGGGTTCTTCTCGCCTTCAAGCACCCAGTCCCGCAGGAAAGTGTTGGATGCCATCATGGAAGAGATGAATATCGGCCTGATCAGGTCTTTCTGTATCTCGGAATAGATATTATCGGTAGTGAGCGGCAGCTCACTGTCGATGATGGCGTTACGGATGGACAGCTTCGAGGCCTGATAGCTGACGAACGAAGTGGCCAGAAAGCCTGTCGCCAGCACAGCTGTCAACAGCAATATAAGTTTATGCCGGCTTTCGATCATACGCGGGAGAGTCTATTTTTCTGCAGCTGGGGGGATTGCATTCACATGCGTCTTTTCAATGACCTGGTAAAAAACTTCGTCCTGCTTGACCATACCCAGCTCACTGCGAGCGCGCTCCTCGATTGCCGCAAATCCCTGCTTGAGGTCGCGTACTTCAGCATCTACCGTGTCGTTGCGCAGCTTCAATTCGGCGTTCGTTTCCTTCTGCGCGGTAATCTGCCGGTTCAAGTCCCACACCCTTAACCAGCTGCCTTTGCCCAGCCATAGCGGATACTGCAGCAAGGCAATCAGGATAACGAAAATAAGGGTGAGCAAACGCACGTTAGCGGCACTTTAAACGCAGCATGCTGCTAGCCATGATCAGCGTTTAAGGTTGTAAAAAGCACCCAGGCCGGCGTAGCTGCTGGCATCGCCCAGCTCTTCTTCGATACGCAGCAACTGGTTGTATTTGGCGATACGCTCAGAACGGGAAAGCGAGCCGGTCTTGATCTGCAATGCATTGGTAGCCACTGAGATATCAGCGATCGTCGTATCTTCAGTCTCGCCGGAGCGGTGCGAGATAACCGAGGTATAGCCCGCACGCTTCGCGGTTTCAATAGTGGTAAATGTTTCGGTCAGGGTGCCGATCTGGTTGACCTTGATCAGTACCGAGTTGGCGATGCCGCGCTGTATGCCTTCGCGCAAGATCCTGGCGTTGGTCACGAACACATCGTCGCCGACCAGTTGCACATTTTTGCCCAGGCGCTGGGTCAGCAACTCCCAGCCGTCCCAGTCATGCTCGCTCATGCCGTCCTCAATGCTGATGATCGGGTATTTATCAACCCAGGTGGCAAGGTAGTCGGTGAACTGCGCTGAAGAAAGCTCAAGGCCCTCTGAAGTCAGGTGGTATTTGCCGTCCTTGTAGAACTCGGAACTGGCGCAATCCAGGCCTATCATCACATCCCGTCCCGGCTCATAGCCGGCAGACGAGATCGCTTCCATGATGTACTGGATGGCGGATTCATTGGACGGCAGGTTGGGCGCAAAGCCGCCTTCATCGCCGACTGTCGTTGCCAGGCCTTTCTTGTGCAGGGTTTTATGCAGCGCATGGAACACCTCGGCACCACAACGCAGCGCCTCGCGGAAACTGGGGCGCCCTACCGGGATGATCATGAATTCCTGCATATCCACGCTGTTATCCGCATGCGCACCGCCGTTGATGATGTTCATCATCGGCGTCGGCAATTGCATGGGGCCGGAGCCTCCCAGGTAGCGGTATAGCGGCAGGCTGCATTCTTCGGCTGCGGCGCGGGCACAGGCCATCGATACCGCAAGGATTGCATTCGCACCCAGCCTGTCCTTGTTATCCGTCCCGTCCAGCTCGATCAGGGTATTGTCGATGAAGCTCTGCTCCTCCGCATCCACACCTACCAGAGCCTCGGCGATTTCAGTATTGACGTTCTCTACCGCCTGCAGGACACCTTTGCCCAAGTAGCGCGTCTTGTCGCCATCGCGCAGCTCTACCGCTTCCTTGGTGCCGGTCGATGCGCCGGAGGGGACTGCGGCACGGCCTATGATGCCGGATTCAAGCAACACATCCGCCTCTACTGTGGGATTACCGCGGGAATCAAGAATCTCGCGGGCGATGATGTCTACAATTGCGCTCATTGTCTTTTCCTTAAATTTGCCAAAACCATTTCACCCAAGCGGGCTGTTCAGTGGACTTCCAACTACAGTGATTGTTCAATAAAGCCGTGGCGCTTGACCAGGCGATCCAGCTCCACCAGGGTTTCCAGCAAGGCTTTCATCCTCGGCAGCGGCCAGGCATTGGGGCCATCAGACAAGGCCTTGGCAGGATCGGGATGCGTTTCCATGAAAATGCCGGCAATACCGCTGGCTACGGCCGCACGCGCCAACACCGGCACATGCTCGCGCTGCCCGCCGCTCTTGTCACCTTGGCCTCCCGGCTGTTGCACCGAGTGCGTGGCATCAAACACTACCGGGCAATTGGTTTCGCGCATGATCGCCAGGCTGCGCATATCGGATACCAGCGTGTTATAGCCGAATGACACGCCACGCTCGCACACCATGATATTGTCCAGCCCGCCATTGGCTTGCTTGGCCTTTTCTACAACATTCTTCATATCGCCCGGCGCCAGGAACTGGCCCTTCTTGATATTCACCGGCTTGCCGCAGGTAGCAACGGCCGTGATGAAATCGGTCTGGCGGCACAGGAATGCCGGCGTTTGCAGTACGTCCACCACGCTTGCCACTTCTGCGACCTGGCTTTCGTCATGCACGTCGGTCAGCACCGGCACGCCGATCTGCTGCTTCACTTCCTGCAGGATTTTCAGGCCCTCAGTAATGCCGAACCCGCGGAA
>CAZBSR010000017.1:0-15002 GCA_964494575.1 uncultured Methylophilaceae bacterium
TGAATAAGGCTGCGCAAGGTGACGAGCTGACCGAGCAGGATAAGACTTCATTGCTCGAATACCTGCGTAAAGAGCATGGTGCGCAGGCACCAAAGAACAAGATTACGCTGACACGCAAACAGGTTACCGAGATTAAAAAATCTGATAGCAGCGGCAAGGCGCGCACTATCCAGGTAGAAGTTCGCAAAAAACGCGTGCTGGTACGCCGTGATAGCGGTATGCCGGATCAGCCGGAAGAATTGGCGAGCGCCGCAGTGCCGGAATTAGAAACGCCGACTATAGACGTGATCCCAACACCGGAGCAGGTAGATCTTCCGGTACCTGCTCCCGTCGAAGAAGCGCCTGAAGTTGCAGTCGTCGTAGATACAAAAGCAGAAGTAATCGAGCCAGTTGCTGATGCCCCTGTGGTTAGCAAAGGTGTTGTAAAAAAACTGACGGGCAAGGATTTGCTGAGCGCAGAGCAAATTGCAATTCGCGAGCAAGAGTCACGTCGGCATGCCAATCTGGTTGCCTTGCAAACCGAAGAAATTCGTAAAAAGCAGGAACTTATCCTCAGAAGGCAGGAAGAAGAGGCCAAGAAAGTTGCCGAAGCTGCTGCCAAAGCCGCGCCCACCAAGCTTTCCGAAGGTACTTTGCATAAGCCTGCCGCCAAGGAAGTAAGCAAAGACGGCAAAGCGGATAAAAAGAGCAAAGATAAGGAGTGGGCTGATGCCAACAACAAAAAACGCGGCCTCAAAGGGCGTAGCGATGTTGGTGTAGGCCAAGGTTGGCGTGGTCATAAGAATAAGTCCAAGCCATCCAGGGATGGCGATGATGCGCAACATGCATTCAACGCGCCAACTGAGCCGGTCATTCATGAGGTGTTGGTACCTGAAACCATTACCGTGGCAGATCTCGCCCACAAAATGGCTGTCAAAGCCGGTGAGGTGATCAAGTCCCTCATGGGCATGGGCATGATGGTAACTATCAACCAGGTGCTGGATCAGGAAACTGCAATCATCATCGTTGAGGAAATGGGGCATACCGCCAAGGCGGCCGCTGCCAATGATCCGGATACTTTCCTGGAAGATACCGAGCACGCCGAAGCTATCCAGGAGGTCCGTCCGCCGGTAGTGACCGTCATGGGCCACGTTGACCATGGTAAAACATCCTTACTGGATTACCTCCGGCGTAGCCGCGTTGCTTCTGGTGAAGCCGGCGGCATTACCCAGCATATCGGCGCTTATCACGTCCAAACGCCGCGCGGCATGGTTACTTTTCTCGACACGCCGGGCCATGAAGCGTTTACCGCCATGCGCGCCCGCGGTGCGAAGGCGACTGACGTTGTTATTCTGGTTGTGGCCGCTGATGATGGCGTCATGCCTCAAACGATAGAAGCTATCCATCATGCCAAGGCGGGTAATGTGCCGCTGGTTGTGGCAATTAACAAAATCGATAAACAGGGCGCCAGCCCCGAGCGAGTAAAACAGGAACTAGTGGCGCAGGAAGTCATTCCCGAGGATTTCGGTGGCGACACCATGTTTGTGGAAGTGTCAGCAAAAACCGGCCAGGGGATAGATGCCTTGCTGGAAGCAGTACTGCTGCAAGCCGAAGTGCTGGAACTGAAAGCACCGAAAAATACGCCAGCCAAAGGCCTGGTGATTGAAGGCAGGCTGGACAAGGGTCGTGGCCCTGTTTCCACAATCCTGATCCAATCCGGTACCTTGAAGCGTGGCGATATGTTGCTGGCGGGTAGCTCTTTTGGTCGCGTGCGTGCAATGCTGGATGAGGCCGGGAACGAAATCAAGGAAGCCGGCCCCTCAATTCCAGTCGAGATTCTAGGCTTATCCGACGTGCCAAATGCCGGCGAAGAAGTCATTGTGCTGAACGACGAGCGCAAGGCGCGCGAGATTGCATTGTTCCGTCAAGGCAAGTTCCGCGATGTGAAGCTGGCGAAAAAGCAGGCCGCCAATCTGGAGAGCATCTTCGAAAATATGGGTGAGGGCGAGGCTAAATCCTTGCCGATGATCATCAAATCTGATGTGCAAGGCTCTTACGAGGCGCTTGGTACTTCGTTACAAAAGCTTTCGACAGACGAAGTTAAAGTCAACATCATCCATACTGGGGTCGGCGCTATCAGCGAGTCGGATATCAACCTGGCTGTGGCATCCAAGGCTGTAGTCATCGGCTTTAACGTCCGTGCTGACGCCGGCGCACGCAAGTTGATCGAGACATCGGGTGTTGACGTGCGTTACTACAACATCATTTACCAGGCTGTGGACGAAATAAAGGCAGCACTGGGCGGGATGCTGGCACCAGAACAGAAGGAAAGCGCCATAGGCATGGTTGAGATTCGTGAAGTATTCCGTATCTCCAAGGTGGGTGCCGTTGCCGGTTGTTATGTGCAGGATGGCGTGATCAAGCGTAACTCCAAGGTGCGCGTACTACGTAATGATGTAGTGATCCATACTGGTGAGCTGGATTCGCTCAAGCGCTTCAAAGATGACGCTAAGGAAGTGAAAGCCAACTTTGAGTGCGGTTTGTCACTGAAAAATTTCAACGACATCGAAGTGGGCGACCTGCTGGAAGTGTTTGAAGTTGTTGAAGTGGCCAGAACGCTCTAGGCATTAATCATAATGGCTAAAGATTTTTCCCGTAGCGACCGCGTGGCCGAACAGATACAGCGTGAACTGGCAGATTTGCTGCAGTTTGAGGTAAAGGATCCGCGCGTAGGCATGGTGACCGTCACCGAGGTCGTCGTCACCGGCGATATGGCCCACGCGAAGGTTTATTACAGCGCCAAAGCCGGTACGCCTGAGCTGCAGGAAGGCCTCGAGAAGACCGCTGGCTTTTTACGCGGACAACTGGCCAAGCGCATGTTGTTGCGTACCGTGCCGCAGCTGCACTTTATCTACGACGCCTCCATTGACCACGGCATGCGCCTCTCAAAACTGATTGATGAGGCACTCATCAATAAAGACGCGACCAAACCCTAGCCCGGATTCCGGATTGGGCGCATTCCAAGTAGGCAACTGCGGTGCAATTTAAAAGAATCAAGCGCCCTGTAGATGGCGTTTTATTGCTGGATAAACCACTAGGCTTATCATCAAACCAGGCATTGCAGCGAGCCAAGTGGCTTTATCAGGCGGCCAAGGCTGGCCATACCGGTAGCCTGGACCCGCTTGCCAGCGGTCTGTTGCCGCTCTGTTTTGGCGAAGCTACCAAATTTTCCCATTTTTTACTCGATTCAAATAAAAGCTATCGCGCCCATATCAAATTGGGCAGCACGACAACAACCGGCGATGCAGAAGGCGAAGTGCTGACCGCTGCCAAGGTTGACGTTACGCCTGAAGCGTTGGATACGGTCCTGAAGCGCTTTCACGGAGAGATCCAGCAAGTGCCGCCGATGTACTCGGCACTCAAGCATGAAGGCAAGGCCTTGTATGAATACGCACGTGCCGGTGTGAATATTGAGCGGCCCGCCCGCGCCGTGACCATATATAAAATTGAGCTCCAGCATTTTGAGCAGGACGAACTAGAAATCGTAGTCGCTTGCAGCAAGGGCACATACATCCGCACCCTGGCTGAGGATATTGGTAACGCACTAGGCTGCGGCGCTTATCTGGCGGGCCTGCGCAGGCTCACCACGGCGCAGTTCGGCCTGGCCAGTGCATTTAGCCTGGATCAATTGGAAGCGATGACAGTTGAGCAAAGAGATCAAATTCTCTTGCCGGTAGATGTCATTTTGGAAAACATGCCTAGCGTGCAGTTAGATGAAATCAGTACCCATTACTTACTGCAAGGTCAGGCCATATGGAAATCCGGGTTAAACCTGACCGGCTTCTTCAGGTTATATACTGAAAATGGCAAGTTTTTAGGTATAGGGCAGCAAGAACCGGACGGGAAAATCGCGCCCAAAAGATTGCTGGTAACGAAGCAGGAATAAATCGCCCGCGAGTAAATTATAGAAATCTCGCATTAAGTAACGTTGTCACTTGATAAGTAACAGCTTTTAAGGTTAAAATGCGCGGTTCAAGATTAGGAGAAAAAGATGTCAATTTCGACTGCTGAAAAAGCCAAAATTGTTGGCGATTATCAACAAGCAAAGGGCGATACCGGCTCCCCTGAAGTGCAAGTGGCTCTATTGAGCAACCGCATCAACATGCTGACCGAACATTTCAAAGTAAATAATAAAGATCACCATTCACGTCGTGGCTTACTGGCTATGGTTAGCCAACGTCGCAAGCTGCTGGATTACCTCAAGCGTAAAAATGCCGATCGTTATCGCTCTTTGATTGAGCGTTTGGGTCTGCGTAAATAATTTTTGAATAGATTATTCGTTCTAACGCAAATTTTATTGAATTTATAAATTAAGCCGAAAGCAAACCGGTAACGCGGAGCTTGTCGGCTTAATTTATTTTAAAAGGATGTAATGTCGTGAAAGCAATTAAAAAAACAATTACCTATGGTCAGCATGAGCTGACTCTGGAAACCGGCGAGATTGCTCGTCAAGCGGATGGTGCGGTACTGGTAAGCTACGGTGACACGGTTGTATTGGTGACTGTCGTTGGTAAAACCGAAGTTAAACCGGGTCAGGATTTCTTCCCGCTGACCGTGGACTATCAGGAAAAAACCTATGCCGCAGGCAAGATTCCTGGAGGCTTTTTCAAGCGCGAAGGTCGTCCGTCAGAGAAAGAGATTCTTACCTGTCGCCTGATCGATCGCCCGCTACGCCCGTTATTCCCTGAAGCGTTCTACAACGAAGTACAGGTAATCGCTACTGTGATGTCTTCCGATAGCGAAATTGATGCTGATATTCCTGCGATCATCGGCGCTTCGGCGGCAATGGCAATTTCTGGCATCCCTTTCTACGGCCCACTGGGTGCTGCGCGTGTTGGCTATATTGATGGCGAATACGTTATCAACCCAAATGCGACACAGATGAAGGAAAGCGAACTGGATCTGGTGGTTGCTGCCACCGCTACAGCTGTAATGATGGTTGAGTCTGAGGCCAAGGAATTGCCGGAAGACGTGATGTTGGGTGCGGTTGTGCATGGTCATGAGAAAATGCAGGCTGTCATCAACATGATCAATGAACTGGTTGCCGAAGTAGGTAAAGAGGCTTGGGACTGGGTTCCGCCGGCAGAAAATACTGCATTGATTGAAAAAATCGCTGCGACTGCCGACGCCGACATCAATGCGGCCTATCAGATCAAATCCAAGGGCGCCCGTTCATCCAAGCTGGATGAGATCAAGAGCCGTGTATTGTCCGAGCTTGTTACAGAAGAGACTTCAACTTCAGAAGCCAACGAAATCAAGAACATCCTGCATAACCTGGAAGCCAAGGTTGTTCGCAGCCAGATTCTGAACGGCGAGCCGCGTATCGATGGCCGTGATACACGCACTGTACGCCCAATCACCATTCGCACCGGCGTTTTGCCGCGTACCCATGGTTCCGCGCTGTTTACGCGTGGTGAAACCCAGGCCCTCGTTGTTGCCACACTGGGCACCGGACGTGACGAACAAATGATAGATGCGCTGGAAGGCTCTTACACAGACCGCTTCATGCTGCATTACAACATGCCGCCGTATGCTACAGGCGAAACCGGACGTGTGGGTACACCTAAACGCCGTGAAATCGGTCACGGGCGCCTAGCCAAGCGTGCTTTACTTGCTGCGTTGCCGACTCAGGAAGAGTTCGGTTATACCATTCGTGTCGTATCAGAAATTACTGAGTCCAATGGCTCAAGTTCAATGGCTTCGGTCTGTGGCGGTTGCCTGGCGCTGATGGATGCTGGTGTTCCGGTCAAGGCCCATGTAGCCGGTATTGCTATGGGCTTGATCAAGGAAGGCAATCGCGTAGCGGTGCTGACCGATATCCTGGGTGACGAAGATCACCTGGGCGATATGGATTTCAAGGTGGCTGGTACGGAAGAAGGCATTACCGCCTTGCAGATGGACATCAAGATCACCGGTATTACTGCGGCTATCATGGAAGTGGCGCTTTCCCAGGCTAAAGAAGGCCGTATGCATATCCTCGGCCTCATGAAATCTTCAATGGACCATTCACGTAGCGAGTTGTCCGAATTTGCGCCGCGTATCATTACCCTCAAGATCAACCCTGAGAAGATTCGTGATGTCATCGGCAAGGGTGGCGCTGTCATCCGTGCGCTGACTGAAGAAACCGGCACTACCATCGATATTGAAGATGACGGTACGATCAAGATCGGCTGTGTAAACGCTGAAGCTGGCGAAGAAGCCAAGAAGCGCATTGAAGCGATTACTGCCGAAGTGGAAATTGGTCAGACTTATGATGGAACTGTCATCAAGCTGCTGGATTTCGGTGCGATTGTTTCGCTGTTGCCAGGCAAGGATGGTCTACTGCATATCTCGCAAATCGCTCATCAACGTGTTAATGCTGTAGCTGACTTTCTCAAAGAAGGCCAGCAGGTTAAAGTCAAAGTGGTTGAAGCTGATGAAAAAGGCCGCGTACGCCTCAGCATGAAGGCTTTGATTGAAGCTCCGGCAGCTGAAGAGAAGACGGAAACCGAAGCTGAGTAATAGCTATATAGATGCTCTATAGGTAAATAAAAAGGCCAGATTTTTATCTGGCCTTTTTATTGTCGTAAGCTTAATCCAGCAAGTTAGATAACTGCCGAATTCAAACCATCCCGGCCTGTTGGTCCGCATGGTAACTGCTGCGCACCATGGGGCCGCAAGCCGCATGGGTAAACCCCATCGCCAGTGCCTGTTGTTCAAATTCGGTAAAGCGTTGAGGTGTTACAAAGCGTTGTACCGGCAGGTGGTGGGGGCTGGGCTGCAGGTATTGCCCCAGCGTTAACATGGTTACATCGTGGTCACGCAAATCTTGCATGACTTGCAGGATTTCGTCGTCTGTCTCGCCCAGCCCCAGCATCAGACCGGATTTGGTTGGTACGTCTGGATGCAGTTGGCGAAAGGACTTCAATAAAGCCAGGGAATTGTTGTAATCGGCCCCTGGGCGCGCCTGTTTATATAGCCGAGGCACGGTTTCCAGATTATGGTTCATGACATCAGGCGGTGCGATGGTCAGGGTTTCTATCGCGCGATCCAGACGACCGCGGAAATCCGGTACCAGGATTTCTACTTTGATGTTGGGTGAATGCGCACGTACGGACCGAATGCAATCAACAAAATGTTGTGCGCCACCATCACGCAAATCGTCACGATCCACGCTGGTAATGACGACATATTTCAATCCCATGGCGGCGATAGTGCATCCCAGGTTTTCCGGTTCGTTGATATCCGGCGCCAGCGGTTTTCCATGCGCCACATCACAAAACGGGCAGCGGCGTGTGCAGATATCGCCCAGCACCATAAAAGTGGCAGTACCGCCGCTGAAACATTCGCCTATGTTGGGACACGAGGCTTCTTCACAAACCGTATGCAGGTTATTTTCACGCAGAACCTGCTTTATTTCCTGAAAGCGCGCAGAATCCGGCACTTTCATGCGTATCCATTCTGGCTTGCGCATGGCCGGCTGCGGGATGATCTTGATTGGAATGCGTGCGGTCTTACTCGCACCGGTTTCCTTGATACCTGCTACTTTACGCACTGCGGTCTCGTTCATGCCCTACTTTCGGTAATGTCGTTCATGCTGTAATCCAGATTCGATGTCAATTTTGTCAGCAATGAAGCAGCAAGCGCTCGCTGCTCCTGCAGAATGCCCAAGCTGCTGGCTTGGGTAACCCTAAGCCCTTTATAGCCGCAAGGATCAATCGCATCAAATGGGCTTAAGTCCATATGCACATTGAGTGCCAGGCCGTGATAGCAGCGATTGTTTTTCAGTCGCAGACCTAATGAAGCAATTTTACTCTCATTAACGTATACACCGGGCGCCGCGGGTAGCGCGTTTGCCAGAACGCCATTATCACCTAGCAGACTAATAATAGCGCTTTCCATAGCGCTCACCAGCTGCCTTATAGTGAGTCCTTTGCGCTTGAGGTCGATCAATAGGTAAATGACAATCTGCCCAGGTCCGTGATATGTGATCTTTCCGCCCCGGTCCACCAGTACAAGCGGGATGTCATCGCGGGCCGGTAGTTGCACATCCTTGCGGTTGAGTCCCAGTGTATATACCGGCGGGTGCTCGGTCAGCCAGCATTCATCCATGCTATTTTCATTGCGGGCTGCAGTAAAAGCCTGCATGGCGCGCCATGTGGTTTCATAATCGGTCAAACCGAGCTGACGGATTTGTAAGGCTTGCTTCATGCTAGTTTACGATACCTGATTACAGGGCTACCTTTACCATTGGGTGTGCAGTGAGCGCGCGGTAAATATCATCCAGCTGTGGTTTGGAAGTCACATGCACGACGCAGGTAAGGCTGATATATTTGCCGCCGGAACTGGCGCGCAACTCAATGGCGGTAGCATCGAAATCGCTTACGTGCTCACGTACGATTGCAATGATGGTTTTGACGAAATCGTCATGTTTCTCGCCCATGATCTTGATGGGAAAGTCTGTAGGGAATGTAAGGAGTGTTTCTTCAGCCATATTAAGCCCTGATTACTCGGATTCAATTCGCATGACATGTTGTTTATAGTCCTGATACAGACTATAGGCGCGGTGGAACATCATTCCGGGGCTGCCATTGCCGATAGCTTTACCGTCCAGCGAGGTGATTGCCAGAATTTCCTTGGTGGAAGATGTAATCCACAATTCGTCTGCAGTCCGGATACGTGCCTCGGCTAGATGGGCAACCTCAACCTCAATATTATTTGCTTGTGCCAGTTCCAGCACCAGATCATAAGTAATACCGGGCAACATATGCTTGTCTTTCGGCGGCGCCAGGATTACCCCGTTTTCTACAGCAAATATATTACTGGCTGAGCCTTCAGTGAGTATGCCGTCCCGGAACAGCACGGTTTCTGCCGCACCCGCATCAACCGCTAATTGGCGCAGCAAGACATTCGATAGCAGCGACGTAGCCTTAATATCGCATCTATCCCAGCGAATATCCACTGCGCTGATAGCGGCAACTCCATTCTTACACTGCTCTATCGTTGGTGTAATCAGGGGATTACTCATCATGAAGACAGTAGGAGCCGTGTTTTTGGGAAAGGCATGGTCACGCGGCGCTACGCCACGTGTGATATGCAAATATACCGACTGGTCTCCATTTTCGTCGGAGGCGATCAGTTTGCGTACCAGCTTTTCCCAGTCACCCGGGCTGTAAGGGTTGGCAAGGCGCACACTCGCCAAGCTTTGCTCCAGACGTTTCAGATGTTCACGCAACCTGAAAGGGTGGCGAGAATAGACCGGAATCACCTCATAAACACCGTCGCCGAATATAAAGCCACGATCGAGCACAGGCACATATGCCTGCTCTATCGGAAGGAATTGGCCATTCAGGAAAACGATTTGGGGCATGGTGGATTATTCAAACAGCAATCTGATGCTATCCCATAATCTGCCAAAAATTCCGGCAACCTCGATATTCTTGGAGGCGACCAGTTTGCGTTCGGCAATTACTTTCCCGTCCAGTATGAACTGGATGGTGCCGATATCCTGTCCGGCATTAATTGGCGCAATTAGCGGCTGTTTGCTGGTCATCTTCGCCTTCACGCGCGAATATTCGCCCTTAGGCAACGTGAGATATAAGTCATTTGCTACGGTTGCCGACATGGTAGGTTCAGCGCCCTTCCATACCTTGAGCTGGTTGATTTTTTGCCCTGCCTTATAGACGAGGTGTGACTCAAAGAACTGGAAGCCGTAATTAAGCAGCTTCTGGCTCTCGGTAGCGCGCGCACTTTCCGAGGGCGCTCCCAATACCACTGAGATCAGACGGCCCTCACCACGTTTGGCAGAGGATATCAGGCAGTAGCCGGCACTTTCCGTATGGCCGGTTTTCATTCCGTCGACATAGGGGTCCAGCCATAACAGGCGATTACGATTGGGCTGGGTGATTTTGTTATAGGTATATTCCTTGGACGAATACAGGCGTTTGTATTCTTCAGGGAAGTCGCGAATCATTGCTGCTGCAACCACTGAAAGGTCAAAAGCAGTGGTGTAGTGCTGCGGGTCCGGCAAGCCGGTGGCATTGACATAATGGGTATTGGTCATTCCCAGCCTTGCCGCTTCTTGGTTCATCATATGTGCAAAAGTCTCTTCGGAGCCTGCCACAGCCTCTGCCAGTGCAATGGATGCGTCATTCCCGGATTGAATGATCATGCCGTGTACCAGTTCATCCGCAGTCACTGGCTTATTCGGCTCAACAAACATTTTCGAGCCCTCGACTTTCCAAGCCTTTATGCTCACAGGCACGATCTGGTCAGGTTTCAGGTGGCCATTTTTGAGCGCTTGGAATACCACGTAGGCGGTCATTATCTTGGTCAGCGAAGCCGGCTCTACGCGGCTCTCGCCCGACTGTTGGGCAATAATATTATTGCTGTTGAAATCGCGTAATAAGTAGGATTTAACCGCCAGCGTAGGTGGGGGAGGAGCTTCCGCGGCAATGGAAGCAGAGGAAAATACGGCCGCAAATATGAGGATAGATAAAGCTGATAACTTACGCATGAGACTCCAGGGATTTCTGTTTTTAAGATTAATCTTGATCGATGACGAGGGCTTTGGCGCCCAGAACCTGCTTGATTCTGGCGGCGGCTTCCGTGGCCTCTGCGCGGCCGGGATACGGCCCCAGCCGTACACGATAGACACCGTCATTATACCAGCTCGTCACCGGCACGCTGCCTGAGGCGCCGTCACTCACGAGGTTTTGCCGTATGAGCTTCTGGCGCAGGCTCTCAGCATTGTTTTCGTATTTGAAGGCGCCGACCTGCACATAACTGCCGCCAGCAATTGCAGCTGGTGGTGGGTTAGGGACGACAGCAGTGATGATTTCGGCTTCCTTGGCATTGACAGGAATAAGGACAGGCGCCGAGGCCGGAGGTTCCTGTGATGATGTAGATTTTGCCAGCGTCTGCGGACGGTTATCGATTGCCTCGATCTCGACGCGCCCACTGCCCTTATTGATCAATCCGAGTTTATAGGCTGCAGCATAGGAAAGATCTACCAGACGGTTGCTATGAAATGGGCCGCGATCATTGATGCGAATAACGACCGAGCGGCCATTTTCAGGGTTGGTGACACGCAGATAGCTCGGAATCGGTAGCGTGGTATGCGCGCCGGTCATGGCATACATATCGTAAATTTCGCCATTGGAGGTTTTTTTGCCGTGAAAGCGCTTGCCATACCAGGAGGCAACGCCGCTATCCTTATACGGTACATAGCCCTGCATAGGCACATAGCGCTTGGAGAAAACGGTGTAAGGGCTATTGGCTCGGGGTGCCAGTTCCTCTACGCGTGGAATTGCGTCAGGGATGGCATCGATATTTATCGGCGGATTATCTCCGGGACCATCATCCAGGTAATATCCACCCTTACCTTTTGCCGGAGCTACGGGAGCTGTTGTTGAGCCTGATGTGGCAGGCGATGCGGTGGGTTGTGCAGGCTCAGGTTTAATCGGTTTGCCGCTGCATGCTGCAAATAACAGGCAAAGCGCCAGGGGGAAAATAATCCGCTCGAATTTCATCATCAGGTTGTCACCAGTTTTTTATGTGTGTGTATGCTCATCAAGATACCAAAGCCCAGCAAGAGCGTCACCAATGAAGTGCCGCCATAACTGATCAGCGGCAGCGGAACGCCGACCACGGGCAATATGCCGCTTACCATGCCGATATTCACAAATACATAAGTAAAAAATGTCAAGGTGATGCTGCCGGCGAGCAGGCGGCAGAAAGTATTTTGGGCCTGCGCCGAGATGACCAGGCCGCGGCTGATGATTAAGGTGAATAGCAATAGCAGCAGTAGATTCCCCAGCAGGCCGAACTCTTCACCAAACACGGCGAAGATAAAGTCGGTAGTACGTTCTGGCAAAAAATCCAGCTGGGCTTGCGTGCCATTCAGCCAGCCCTTGCCTGCGATGCCGCCGGAACCGAGAGCGATACTGGACTGGATGGTGTGATAGCCGGCACCCAGCGGATCCTGGTAGGGGTCGAATAAAATTTCGATGCGCTTTCGCTGATAGTCATGCAAAAAAGTCCACAGGATAGGGGCTGAGGCACCGACGGAAATGGCGATTCCGGCTATCAGACGCCAACTGAGGCCAGCCAGGTAGATGACATAAAACCCGGAAGCCACAATGATCAGGGCGGTGCCCAGATCCGGTTGTTTAAGGATAAAACCGACGGGTATCAGTAACAGTATCAGGGCGACCGCGTAATCTCCCAGACGCAAACTGGCCTCGCGTTTGGAAAAGTACCAGGCCAGCATCATGGGCACAGCGATTTTCATTAGCTCTGAAGGCTGGATTTTTGCCACGCCCAAATGTAGCCAGCGTCGTGCGCCGTGGCTAATTTCCCCGAATAACGCAACTCCCAGTAAAAGCACCAAACCCACTATATAAAGTGGCATGGCTATGCGCTCAAGATGCTGCGGCGGAATGTTCGCTGCGGCCCACATCAGTGGCAAGGCCACCAGCATATTGGTCAGTTGTGTAAGTACGCGGTCCATATTTTCGCCAGAGGCGCTATACAAGACGAAAAGGCCAACCAGCATGGCAAGTAGCAGGCTCCCCATGAGAAAGGAGTCTAGGTGCTTGACCAGGTATTTCCATAGCGATTTAATCATGAGGCGCATCCAAGTCTTCGTCTGGCGTATCCGCTGCGTTTGCCGTTCCCGGCGCGGCTCCGGCCGCCGATGATGCCGCAGTGGGGATAGGGGCAACGGGAACCTTGCCCAGAAGATAATAATCCATCACTTTACGCGCGATGGGTCCCGCTGTTGAGCCGCCGTGGCTGCCGTTCTCTACAATGACCGCAACCGCGATCTTGGGGTCGTCCGCTGGGGCATAGGCGATAAATAAAGCGTGATCGCGATGACGTTCATGGGTTTTGCTCTCGTCATATTTTTCATTTTGCTTGATGCCAATGACCTGAGCGGTGCCGGTCTTTGCCGCAATGGAATAGGGACTACCGGCGCCGATGCTGGCTGCGGTGCCGCCGGGCAAAGTCACGTCGATCATGCCCTGCTTTACCAGTTCTATATTCTCGGCTTTCAAGGGGATTTTATCCGTAATGACTAATGGCACAGGGCGACTGACGCCGTTGCCCGCCTCCTGGATGCTGGTGACGAGATGAGGGCGCATGCCCACGCCATTATTGGCCAAAATCGCAGTAGCCTGCGCAAGCTGCATAGGTGTCACGAGCGTGTAGCCTTGACCGATACCAACAATCACAGTTTCGCCGGGAAACCATTTCTGCTTGAAGCGCCGCATCTTCCATTCGGGCGTAGGCAATAAACCTCCTATCTCGCCTTTGATATCGAGCCCGGTTTTATGGCCGAAGCCGAAATGACGGACAAAGTCGGTGAGTTGTATGATGCCGAGATCCATAGCCAGGCCATAGAAAAATGTATCACATGAAATGGTGATGGCGCGGCGTACATCCACTTCACCATGGCCTGCCGGCTTCCAGTCGCGGTAGCGGTGAGTATTGCCGGGCAGGGTGAAATACCCCTGGTCGTGGATGCTGAAAGGCGGAGCCCGTTTGCCGGCCTCCAGGCCTGCCAGCGCAACAAATGGCTTGAAGGTGGAGCCAGGTGGGTAGATGCCGCGCAAAGGACGGTTTATCAATGGCCTGTCGATGGATTCATTGAGCGCTTTCCAGTTCTCGGTATCGATTCCGTCAACAAACAGATTAGGGTCGAACGTGGGCTGGCTGACGTAAGCGAGCACTTCACCAGTGCCGGGGTTAATCGCGACCAAAGCGCCGCGGTGCTCCCCAAAGGCTTCTTCTGCGATGCGCTGCAGTTTGCTGTCCATAGACAGGGTGAGGTTATCGCCCGGTACAGGGGGTGTGCTCGACAGTACACGCACAGCATGCCCGTCGGCGTCGATCTCTACCTGCTGAAAGCCGGTTGTGCCATGCAGGTTACGTTCGTAATATTGCTCCAGCCCGCTTTTACCGATGTGATCCGAACCTTTGTAATTGGATAGTGCGCCTGATGTTTCAAGAGACTTGAGGTCGTTGTCATTGATGCGGCCAATGTATCCGACTACATGTGAAGCCAGCTTGCCTTGCGGATAATGGCGAAACAAACGCGACTTGATTTCTACTCCGGCAAGGCGGTAGCGATTGACAGCAAAACGTGCAGCTTCCGCCTCGTTCAGGTGGGTGCGTAAAGGAATGCTTTCAAACGCATGGCTCTGCGCCCTGATCTTGTTAAAGCGCTTGCGGTCAAGTGCGCTGACTTCCACCAGTTTGCTAAGCTCGGTAATGGTGTCTTCCACATTACCTGCCTTGGCAGGCGTGATTTCCAGCGTATAAACAAAGAAATTATGCGCCAGCACGACCCCGTTACGGTCGAGGATCAGCCCCCTGTTCGGCACGATTGGCACCAGCGAGATGCGATTGTTTTCTGCCAGTGTCTGGTAATGCTCATATCTCGTCATCTGCAAATAGAAGAACCGGCTGACCAGCAGCCCAAAGCAGATAATGACGAGCAGCGCAGCTACTCCTAACCGTATGCGGAAATAATATTGTTCATGCTGGTAATTTTTAAGCTCTGAACGCGGCTTCATTGCCCCCTAATCCTTGTGCGCGGGGGCATCGATGCCAATATGGGAGAGAATGACAATTTGCCATAGCAGGATACCGCTGATGCTGGGGTAGAAATAACTCCAGCCGGGAGACTCGCCGCCCGAGAATAGTTTGAGAATAAATATGATGACCTGGGTAAAGATCAACAGGACGAAGACATAGCTCGCCTGCTGCCAGATATTAAATAGCGCCAGCCGTCGCTGATAGCTGACAGCAAAATAGGCGGTGATCGCATAGGCTAGGGCGTTTTGACCAAACAGGCCGCCGCTGGCAAGGTCGATTAACAGTCCGGCGATCCAGGCGGTACCGATATTACAAATATGCGGGGCGCGCAAAATCCAGTAAAGCACCACCAGCAGGATGAAATCCGGCCGCCATTCGAGTGC
>CAZBSR010000018.1:0-13035 GCA_964494575.1 uncultured Methylophilaceae bacterium
TCTTTGGTCGCCTCTACAACCTCTTCCGTGGTTCCGCTGATCTTGTCCATATCTGCCGGGTAGGGCAATGGCAGTTCACGTACCTTTTGCGTGCGGGCTTCATAGATGTAGAGTTTCTTCCATGAATTATAGTTATAGTTTTCCTTGGGATTGCGCGTGTACTGTGCCCGCAGGATGCCATCCTGGCCCACCGTCAGTTTGAGGGCGATGGGAAGGTTATTGCCGCTGCCGCTGGAAGTGGTGAAAACGAGGTCATACTTGGGCGGGTCGGTAACGGCATTCGGCAGGCCGCTTGCAATCATGAAGCCGAACATCAGTAGTACAGGCAGGGCCAGGCCGGTAATCAATACAAAATTGTTTTTGATGAAATTTCTGATGGCCATGGCTTCCCCTGAATTTGCGTATTGGTTTCGCTAGATTTAATTGATTCTACAGTTTTCGAGCAGCCTTAATCCATACAACAAAAGCTCTAATGTACTCCGGCTGGCGTATGCACAGGTAGATGGTGACAATCACGTTAAGGATGGCGGTTGCCAGAAAGAGCTGCGGCACAGTGAGCCCCTGACTGAACAGGAGCAGGGAAAACACTGCAGAGGCCACCATGAACAAGGCATTCAGGATATTGTTTGCGGCTATCACCCGTGACTGATGACTTTTTTCGGAGCGGGTTTGAATCAGGGCATACAACGGCACGATATAGAAGCCGCCGAAAACACCCAGCAAGGCGATATCGATCAATATGCGCCAATGCACAGCCTGCCCTAGCAACATCTGGAAATCCTGTGGGGTTTGAATCGTCAGGCTGTGAGAAATATGCATGCTTGATGAAGCCAGGTCAGCCCCGAATATGGTCATGCCTATCGCGCCAAATAAGACCAGGCCAAGCTCAACTATGCCTTTGGATAGTTTTTCGCACAGCAGCGAGCCTACGCCAATACCCAGCGAAAACACCATGAGCAGCAAGATGAATACGCTTTCATCCCCGTGGAGTACATTTTTTGCAAAGTTGGGAAATTGCGCGAGCAGGGTTGCACCATAAAACCAGAACCAGGAAATCGCGACCAGCGCCAGCCACACTGCCTGGTTGCTCCAGGCAAACCTGAGGTTGTAAAAGGTTTCAGTAATGGGGTTCCAGTTAATCTTCAAGTCGGCAGCGCCAGCCGGCGAAAGCGGTACCCCTCGGCTTGTCCAGTAGCCTAGAGCAGCAATAAATAGAACGGTAATGCTGGTAATGATTTCGTGATGTGTTTGTATGGCGATCCATGCACCGAGCACTTGCCCAAGCAGTATCGCTACAAAACTGCCCATCTCTATCATGCCGTTGCCGCCGACCAGTTCGTGCTCTTTCAGGTGTTGCGGCAGATAGGAGTATTTAACCGGTCCAAACAAGGTTGAATGCATGCCCATCATGAATAAGGCCGTGGCCAGCAGCCAAATGTTGTGCAGAAAAAAACCGGCGCTAGCAAATAGCATGATGCCAATCTCGAATACCTTAACCAGCCGTATGATCTGCGACTTTTCAAACTTGTCGGCTAGTTGTCCTGCAGTGGCAGAAAATAGAAAGAACGGCAGGATGAAAAGGCCGGGCAGTATCGTAGTTAGGCTGGCGCCATCTAAAGTGGTCAAGCTGGCCGTGTGAAATGCCACCAGAGTGATCAGTGCTGTCTTGAATACATTATCGTTAAACGCGCCCAAAAACTGGGTAAAGAAAAAAGGGCGGAAACGCTTTTCCTGCATTAACTGGAACTGACTACTCATTATTGCTCCCTATATGGACTTGGCCGATTTGAAAAATGGCTCATAACCGATTTTTACAGCCATATTGACCAGTATTTGTAAGCGGTTCGTACATGCTTACGATATTTCACGCTGCTGTCTCGGCCATTTGCTTCAATGTCACATAATCCGTCTTACCGGTACCCAGCAACGGCAATTCTTCGATGATAATGACCTTGCGCGCGATGGCTATTTCCGGGCTACCAAGCTCGCGTGCGCTGGCTTGCAGCGCATCACGTCCGAGGCTGGTATCCGTAGTGAAGAGCAGGATATTTTCGCCGCGTTGTGGATCGGCCTGAGTGCTGGCAGCGTGCTGGTGCTGGGGTGATGCATGGTTGGCGATTTGCTCTACAGCCTCCAGAGAGACCATTTCGCCAGCCACTTTGGCAAAACGTTTTACGCGGCCGAGAATGTGTATGAAGCCGTCGTCGTCTATCTCGACAATGTCGCCGGTGTTATACCAGCCTTCACCATCTTCTCCCTCACCCATATCGGCGCTGGTAGGCTGCAGCGTGGCAGGGTTGTCATGCAGGTAATATCCGCGCATGACATTCGGGCCTTTTACATGCAGCAAGCCGCCCCTTTCTATGCCCGGCACTTTTATCACGCGATGTTGTAAACCGGGCAGCGGCGTTCCCACACTGCCAGCGCGATTGGCCATGGGCGTGTTCACTGACAGGGCCGGCGCGCACTCAGTGGTTCCATAACCCTCAAGCAGGCGAATGCCGAATTTTTCCATCCAGGTCCTGCGCACTTCTTCATTCAGTTTTTCTGCGCCGGTTAGCACATAGCGCAATTTGTAAAAATCATAGGGATGGGCGTATTTAGCGTAATTCCCAAGAAAAGTGCTGGTGCCGAAGAGAATGGTGCAGCCGCGGTCGTAAATAACTTCAGGAATCACTTTGTAATGCAGCGGCGAGAGATAAAGAAAAAGTTTCGCCCCCATTACTAGGGGCAGGATGCTGCCGGTAAAGCCGAATGAATGAAATAGCGGCAAAGCGATAAAAAACTTGTCAGAGGGAGAGAAATCAATCACTGCACGCAGCTGCGCTACATTGGCCAGGAGCGCGCTATGCGACAGCACCACACCTTTGGGTTTGCCCTCGGATCCGGAGGTGAACAGGACTCCCGCGGTAGCCTCGGGATTTTTGGATTTTTCGGCCCATGCAGGGAAAGGCAGGGCAAAACCCATCAGCCAGCATTTGTCGAACAAAGAGAATTGCTTGCGTAAATCTTCAAGGTAAATCACACGCACATTGGCAATCGCTGCAACTGTATCTTCCAGCTGGGCGGTTTCCAAAAACTGGCGGGAACTGATAATGGTTCTGATACCGGCAGCCACACAGGCATTGCTCATGCCTTGACTACCAGCCGTATAGTTCAGCATCGCAGGAACGCGGCGCATGGCGCTCATGCCCAGGATCAAACATAGGGTGTTACTCACATTCGGCATCAATACGCCAACTACCTCATCCGGCGCGCTGACTTTTTCCGCCAGGCGTCCCAATGCGAGGCTCTTCTTGAGCAGGGTTCCGTAGCTTTCTTCTACCTGGTTAATATCTTCCAGCAGGCGTGTTTTACGGCCATGCATTTTCACGGCATCTAAAAAAGCGCTAAACAAGGTTCTTTCGATGCGCGAGGCAAACAGCATTTCCTGCATGATGCGGCGCATAGCCTCACCGGAAAGCCGGCGACGTTCTTTGGCGCTGGAGGAGTCCGGCATGGCAATCTGGGCGGGTGGCAAAATTGTCAGGGTGACCTGCGGTAGCAGTTGGCGTGGAAAATCTGTCGGTGTGCGGCTGAAATAAGAACGCGCAGGCCCTTCCACGTGGATGGGCAAAATCGTAGCGCCGGTTTTTGCCGCAACAAACCCCGGGCCATCATAAATCTTCATCAGGCTGCCGGTGAGCGTGATGCGGCCCTCGGGAAAGATCACGACCGGCTCGCCTGATTCCAGTAAGCGAATGATTTTCTTGATGCCCATAGGGCTGGTGGGATCTACGGCCAGATAGGGCACGATCCGGAATATCTGCCGAAACAGCCAATTATTCAGTACGGAAGTGTGGATCACGAATGTGGCACGAAAAGGCAGGAACAGGCCGATCAGCAAGCCATCCAGGAAAGATTCATGATTGGCCACCACCAGGATTTTTCCATTCGATGGGGCATTTTCCATGCCGCGTATCTTTACGCGGAATAGCAGCTTACTGATTAGTCTTAATAATGCAGCAATCATGGCTTCTCTCTAGGTTTCGTTTTTGATGTATGCCAACACCAGTGTCAGCGCGGCTTTGATGCTGTCCCGGTCGATCCAGAAAAAAACTTCCTTACCGACTTTTTCACTTTGCAGCGCTCCGGCACGATGCAGCACTTTCAGATGATGGGAAACGGCCGTGCGGCTCAGAGTGGATGCCGCGGCAATCTGCATGATATTGAGGCGCTCACCCGGCTCGAATGCCAGCAGAATACGTTGGCGATGCTTGTCGCCCAATGCCAGGAAGAGCTCGGAGGTTCCTTCCCATTCGATCGGGATGTCGGAGATCTTTTTCATAACTACATAATTGGTTATCTAGTTATGTTGTGTCAACAATTTTTTCAGGTATGGGAATTACAGGTTAAACATCATTCGTTAAAATAAGCGCCAACCAATACAATACGAAGATGATGAACCAGCCCGAATCAGGCAGCCCTTTTGATCAGTTAAAAACCGAGATAGAACGGACGGGATTCTGCTTTGCCGAAGGAGCGGCCGTGCGCGGCTTGCTGCAAGCTGGTGCTGCGAATGCTCTGGAGGACTGGGACAGTTTTGCGGCCAGCTGGGACGATATGCCCCAGGACAAATACATGGCCGATGGCGGCCAATATCGGCGGCGTCGCCATGCAGTGCTGAGCGTAACCGGAAATGGGCCGCTCAAGCTGGAGCCGCATCAGCCGCATTATCAGAGTGTAGATTACAACACGCTGAATGGCGGTATTGCGCGCGAATTTTCTCCCATTACGGCTGAGATCGTATCCGGCAATACCATGCGCAACATCCTGCAATTCTGCCAGGCCATATTCAATCGAATGTTGCCTGAGCGGGCTTCAACGCCAAAGTGGCACATCGAGGTGCACCAGTTCCGCATCGAGGCCAGCAACGGTAAGCCGGGCAGGCCGACTCCAGAAGGCGTGCACAGGGATGGCGTGGATTTTGTGCTGGTCATGATGGTGCGGCGTGTAAACGTTTCCAGTGGCACCACGACAATGCATGATTTGCAGCAACGCAACTTGGACAGTTTTACCCTTACTAATCCGCTCGATATTGCGATTGTGGATGACGGCCGCTGTATGCACGGTGTAACCGAAGTGTTGCAGATAGATCCGAGTCAGTCGGCTTACCGGGATGTCCTGGTCGTAACCTTTAAAAATATTCAGGCTGATTTATCCCAGCCTATTCCGGCAGGGCTTAAATAGGATTACGCTAACAGGGCGTTAAACTAGCTAAGCGTTAGCGACATTTCAAATTGATTGTCACAGACTAGGAGAAAAGCATGGATAAATGTTCACATCTTGCCGGACGTATATTGCTGGCCCTGATTTTCATCATCGCCGGTGCAGGGAAGATAGGGGATCCTGCGGGTACTGCGGGTTATATGCAGTCCATGGGTGTGCCTGCAATACTGCTGTGGCCTACCATTGCGTTGGAAGTATTGGGAGGGATAGCTATTATTGTAGGCTTCCAGACGCGCCTGGTAGCCTATTTGCTGGCGGCCTTTACCATTCTGGCTGCTGCCATATTCCATAGCAATTTTGCAGATCAAATGCAGCAACTCATGTTCTTGAAAGATGTTGCCATCGCCGGGGGATTCCTGCTATTGGCGAGCAGCGGGGCCACTGCGTACTCAATAGACAAACGTTAAAGCGGGAGGCGCAAACTTTACGGCCCGACTGCCTTGTTAAGCAGGTCGGACGCTTCGGCATCCAGATTAGCGAGTATCAGGCTTATTCTTTGCGCCTCGGCTTTATCGCCCTGCTCGGCTGCAATCAGTCCCAGCTGCAGATAGGCTGAGGTATGCGAGTGATTCAGCGTAATGGCTTTCTGCAGGTGTTCGATCGCCGCCTTAACGTTGTGCAAATGATATTCAGCCAGGCCCAGGTAGTACCAAGGTTCGGCATCCAGCGGCTCTTGTGCGCTCCAGCTTTTAGCCAGTGACTCCAGGTCACCCCACACTTCTGCCTTTAGTGGCGGGACAACGCGCATGAAATAAGGGCGCTGCTCTTCCGGCATATCCCAGAATGGCCGTTCTGTTTGCCTCAGGTCCAAAATATCCGGCTGCAGCATTAGCTCCTTGACCCACTTTACCGGCAAGCTATAGTAGAAATTATTAAGGCGGCCAGGGTCCTTGAAAGTAGTTACGCCGATTACCTCGCCAGCGTCATCCAGCAAAGGGCCGCCGCTTGCGCCCAGCCTGAAGCCAGCAGAGGTACGGATGATAGCGCTGTCATCCAGCGGATACAGGGCTTTTATAAACCCGAAAGAAGGCTGGGATCTGGGGGAGTTTTGGGGGAACCCCAGCGCAAACACTTCCTGCTCATATTCAAGACCGGCGCTATCGCCCAGCGGCAAAGGCTTGAGCGGCAGGTCATCAAACTTCAGTATGCACAGGTCATGGCGCCAGTCTGCCTTGAATGCGATAGGTTTGTAACGGATACCTTCCTTTGCCACACGAACGCTATGCGCGCCCGCAATCACGTGGCAACTGGTGACAACATGATTTTCACGTACAACAAAACCTGAACCGATGCCATAGTTACCATCCCTGTCATTGACATGGACTTTAACCACGGAGCCGGTCATCTCTATGATTCTTTCATCGGAGGGAAAGGCCAGCGCGGACGAGGCGAATAATATCGAGAAACCAAGTAACGCCACGCGGGCGGAAGAGTTAATCATGACTGCGTTCGGCTGACAAGATTAACTCTCCCGGATTCCTGCGATCCTATTGCTTCAAAGTTCTGCCAAACAACTGCAAGGCGAGCTGGTAGCCTGTCATTGCAAGCTGGGGGTCATAACGTTCGCCTTCGTCGCGCATAAAAGCGTGGTTGGCATTTAGTTCATGCCAGGTGAAAGTGAGGTTGTTTTCGGTGAGCTTGTTATATACATGCACACGGCCTTCGGCGGAGATGTGCGGATCCTGCTTGCCCCACACCATCAACAGTTCGCCGGTGATTTCATTGCAGCGTTCCATACTATGCTGGCCGGGCTTGTTGGGGATGACCTGTTTGTGCAGGTCGGTAGCGTAGAAACAGGCTGTGGCTTTGACTAATGGCTGTAAAGCAGCACGGAAAGCCAAATGCCCGCCTATGCAAAAGCCCATTGCGCCGATACTGCCCGTGCACCATGGCTGCTTTCTGGCATACTCGATCATGGCAACGTTGTCGCTGTCATAGCCTTGTACATCCTTGGCCTCTTTATCGGCGTTACCCTTGTCCCGCCCGGCATCGTCATATCCCAGCACAGTACCGATGGGATTCAGCTCATGGAACACTTCCGAGACCATTACTGCATAACCGTGACCGGCCATTATTTTGGCGGAACGCTCGATAGGCCCGGTTTGCTGGAAAATCTCGGAATAAAACAGCAGAGCCGGATAGCGACCTTCACCCTTGGGCCGGTGTATATAGGTACGCATGACACCGGTGGGGGTAGGTAAATCAACAATTTCAGTTATAACATTCATCAATAGCTCCGGGGGAATTCAAAACGGGAAGGTTGATGAATAATAAGACTCTGCCTGTAATTGTTCAATACTCGGTACCTGATTGCAGGAAATATATTGTTACCGGTATCTTTTGAACCCCCTCTTATGAAATATTCAGTAATTATCCTACGTGAATATTGAGCAATAACAGTTAAGCTGATAATTACCGTTTGTGACTTTTGTTCGAATGGATGGGTAACAGTTTAAGGTGCGGCTATATAATAAGGAGTTGTCATGATTACCTTCAAAACGGAGTTTTATTCCAACATCGACATGTTCGATGACGTCGCATTACTCATGCTCAAGATGATGGGGCATTCTCCAACAGTACCTGGTGCGATCCTGGCCGAAGACGTCCCGCAGGCGCTGGCGAATCTTAAATGTGCCGTTGCAGGAGAGAGACTGAAACAAGCACAGTCTGAAGAGGCGACGGAGGAGGATGAAGACCCTGCCGAGCGGTGCGTAAGTATTGATAACCGCGCCTATCCCCTGGTTGAACTACTGACGGCTGCGGCAGCCAAAAGATCTGACGTAATGTGGGAAAAGACCAGCCAATTTTTCAGCAAATAAAAGGAATATGAAATGTTAAAAAGTATCGGATACGCAGCACATGACCCCAAGTCGCCACTCATGCCATTCAGCTTTGAGCGGCGCGAGCCTGGTACAGATGATGTACACATTGAGATCTTATACTGTGGCGTTTGCCATAGCGATCTGCACCAGGTGCAGGATGACTGGGCCGGCAGCACTTACCCCATCGTTCCCGGGCATGAAATCGTCGGCCGCGTTGTCAAGGTCGGCGATAGCGTCAAAAAATTCAAGGTCGGTGATCTTGCCGGCGTGGGTTGCCTGGTGGATTCCTGTGGTGTGTGCGGCGACTGCCATGACCATCAGGAACAGTTCTGTGACAATGCCATATTCACTTACAACAGTCCGGACAAGCATACCGGCCGTATGACATACGGTGGATATTCAAACCAGGTGGTTGTTGACCAGCGTTTTGTACTGAAGATATCAGACAAGCTGGACCTTGCTGCTACTGCGCCATTGCTTTGCGCAGGTATCACAACTTATTCTCCGCTACGGCACTGGAACGTCAAAAAAGGTGACAAGGTTGGCATTGTCGGACTTGGCGGTCTGGGGCACATGGGCGTGAAATTCGCCCATGCATTCGGCGCGCATGTCGTACTGTTCACTACATCGCCTGGCAAGGCCGAAGATGCCAAACGCCTAGGTGCGGATGAAGTGGTGATTTCAAAAAATCCTGAGGAAATGGAAAAGCATGTAAAGAGCTTCGACTTCATCCTGAATACAGTCGCCGCATCGCACAACCTCGACCAGTTCACCGGTCTGCTGAAGCGCGATGGCACTATGTGCTTGGTTGGTGTTCCTGACTCCCCACACCCTTCTCCCAGCATCGGTAACCTGATATTCAAGCGCCGTAGCCTGGCTGGATCGTTGATCGGCGGCTTGCAGGAAACGCAGGAGATGCTGGATTTCTGTGCCGAGCACAATATCACCTCTGATATCGAGATGATCGACATCCAGAACATCAACGAAGCGTTCGTGCGCATGCAGAAGAGTGATGTTAAATACAGGTTCGTGATCGATATGGCCAGCCTGGCGAAAGACACGCCCGATTTCTAATCGCTTATGACCCCCTTTTCCCGGTCCAAGAAATTCCTGGTTCTGGTTACGATCTGCTTAACCGCTTTCGTCATAATCATTACTTTGAATTTCCTGGTCGGGGAAAAGAAAGTCAAAAAGCAGATTCCGCATTTATATAGCATTAACGACCCCCAGTTTATGAAGACCATGGGGGTTTTGCTGGGGCCGGCGATCATTGATGGCAATCGTTTCCAGACCTTGAGCAACGGCGAGGAAATCTTTCCCGCAATGCTGGCAGCCATCCGTAGTGCCAAAAAAACCATCAATTTCGAGACCTATATTTATTGGTCCGAGCATATCGGCGAAGAGTTTTCGGAGGCTTTGGCGGAAAAAGCGCGACAGGGTGTCAGGGTACATCTGCTGATTGACGCAGTGGGCAGCAGCAAGCTCGATCAATCCCAGCTCGACAAGATGGAGCAGGCTGGTGTTGAAATCAGGAAATACCGCCCCTTGCGCTGGTACGATCTCTCGCACTACAACAATCGCACACACCGCAAACTGCTGGTGGTGGATGGACGGATAGGATTCACCGGCGGCGTGGGTATCGCCGAACAGTGGACAGGAAAAGCCCAGGATCCTGATCACTGGCGCGATGCGCACTTTCAGGTTGAGGGCCCGGTCGTGGCGCAGATGCAGGCCGTGCTGGTGGATAACTGGATCAAGACCACCGGTGAGGTGCTTCACGGCGAAGATTACTTCCCAGCCTTGCCTGATGCGGGCAAGGGGTTGGCCCAGGTCTTCAGCAGTTCACCAACGGGCGGTAGCGAGAGCATGCAGCTCATGTATTTGCTGGCATTTTCGGCTGCAGAACATAGCATCTATATCTCAAGCTCCTACTTCGTGCCGGATGCCCTGTTGCAGGAAACCCTGATAGCGGCGCTGAAGCGTGGCGTCAAAATCAATATCATCGTGCCGGGCAAGAATATGGATGTGGAAGTGGTGCGTAAAGCTTCGCGGGGATTATGGGGCGACCTGCTCAAGGCCGGCGCCAAGATCTACGAATACCAGCCGACCATGTTCCACTGCAAAGTAGTTGTGGTCGATAATTTGCTGGTCTCGGTCGGCTCTACCAATCTCGATGAAAGATCGATTCGGCTGAACGACGAAGCCAACCTGAATATATACGACCGGACGTTCGCACAGCAACAAATCGGTTTGTTTGAAAAGGATCTGGCGCAGTCGCGCCAGATCAGTTTTGAGCAGTGGCGCGACCGGCCGCTTTCCGAAAAGATTACTGAAAAAATCGTAAGTCTTATGGCGCCTTTGCTTTAGGTGCTGATTTTGGTGTTTTGGGCAATTTTGCTACTGGTTTTTCCGGGATATTGGCAGTTTCTTTTTCGCCCAGCCACTCACGCCATACCGCCATCAAAACGGCAAGGATGACGGGACCAACAAACAATCCCACCAGCCCAAACTCTGCCAAGCCGCCGAGCACGCCGAACAGCACCAGCAAAAAGTGTATGGACGTAGCGCCGCTTATTACCAGCGGGCGAATCACATTATCTACCCAGCTTACTACCAGGGTTCCCCACAGCAGCAAGCCAATTCCCGCCAATGTTTTACCGCTGGCGATCAGCCAGATGCCGACAGATCCCCAGACGAAGGGTGTACCGAAAGGAATGAGGGAGACCAGTGCGGTGATGGCACTTAATAGCAATGGAGCTTCCAGCCCGGCCCACCAGTAACCGAGGCCTGCAAGCGCACCTTGTGCCAGCGCCGTGGCCAGCAATCCCCATACCACTCCTTTGGTGGTGCCGCCGGCCGCTGCAAAGTATGCATTGACGCGATTGCCGAGAATGTCATGCAACACGCGGCGAATCTGGCTCAGGATACTCTCGCCATCGCGGTAGAAAAAGAATACGGTGACGAGTGACAGGCCGAATTTGGCTGCGTTTTGACCGATCCCACCAAGAAAATTCAGTACATTCCCGGCGCGCTGCTCTACCAGGCGTGAAATATTCGCCTGAACCTTGCCTGGGTCACCTGAAAACTGGTTAAAGAATTCCTGTATCCAGGTGCCGATAAAAGGGATATGGGCAATGAAATCGGGTAGCGGATGCTGGCCCTGCGCAAGGTATGTAGCGATTGCCTGATAGGTACTGGCCATCTCGCCTCGCACCAGTGCAATAAGCCACAAGACCGGTAACACAAAGCAGGTAGCCAGCAGGATCGTCGTCACCAGCGCGCCCGCGGTGGCATTGCCGCGCATCAGGCAACGTATACCCGTATATACAGGCCAGGTGACATAGGCAAGAATAACCGCCCACACTATGGGTACGATGAACAAGCGCAATACCAGGAAGCTTAATATCAGCAGGCCCCCAAGTAAAAAGCCGAGAATAATGCGGCGTGGTAGGGTAGTGGTAGTGAGGTTGCTCATGGGCGACTCTTAGTATTGCGGTTAAGGAAGATGATTTCTTGAGGCAATCATGGCTCAAGTTTCACACCTTTAGTATTAATTTTTTACGTAATCTCGCAGGTTTACGGCTTCATAAACAAAAACTCCCCGGCAGGCCGGTATCGACGGCTTGCCGGGGAGCCGGGCTATTGCAAGCATTAACTTATCTGTCAGCTTTTTCCTGAATCTTTTCGCCGCCGCGCTCTATATCCTTGCCTGCACCGGCCATGGTGTTACACCCAGCCAGCACCAACAGGAAAACCGACCCTAAAAAGCATGCTGTGATTTTCTTAACCATTATAAATATCCTTTTGATTATCGTTGAATTGACGAACCTGCTTTTCTGCTTCTTCTTTTGAAAGGCCATACAGTTCCTGAATCTTGCCAGCCAACATCTGCCGATTACCCTTGATCTTGTCAAAATCATCATCGGTCAGTTTGCCCCACTGCTGGCGAACCTTGCCTTTAAGTTGTTTCCAGTTACCTTCAATCTGATCCCAGTTCATGGCGCCTCCTTATGCAATTAAATTTCGAGCCAACGGATGCATCCTATCGAGCCGCCGAAAGCCGGTCAGTCGGTGCAATGCCGGAATTCATATCGGAAAAAGGATGTCTGCCTGTAAGATTAAACTTACAATCGGGCTCGCGATTAAACGGTGGTTTTAGGTTTCCTGTGCAAAAATGACTTGGAAAGCTTTTTGAGCACATAGGAAAAAATCAGGGTCTTGATGAGGAATCGCATACTTATCTCCTAACATTTGGAAATATCAATGTTAAGAAAAATGCGGACGGGTCAGTATAGGAAGATACTGATTGTAGTGTAGGACTACAGCCCTTTAATGAGCAAAAGTATTATTGCTGGAGCAGCCTGAGCACGGCCTTCTCTTCGGCAGAAAGTGAATTCGGATCGGCTTGTTGTTGAATGCCTTGCTTCAAAACCAGGCGCATCGACCCGCTCAGATAGGATTCGATAACCAGGGGGTGCACGTAGCATTTGCGGCAAATAGTCGGTGTATTGCCGAGCTTTTTCGCGGCAGCTTCGATGGCGCGCAGCACATTTTTTTTCGCCTCCGCTTCAGAATCAAATTTCCCGAATTCATGCAGTGCCATTGCTGCCAGCACGGTCCCCGACCAGGTGCGAAAATCCTTGGCGGTGTAATTTTCGCCGGTCAAGGCATGCAAATACTCATTCACATCGCTAGAGCCGATGGAATGCCGTTGCCCTTCGTCATCGATGTACTGGAATAGCTCCTGGCCGGGCAGGTCGCGGACACGCCGGATGATGCGGGCAAGCCGTCGGTCATGCACCTTGATCGCATGCTCGACCCCGCTTTTGCCGCGGAAGTGGAATTTCACTTCACTGCCGTTTATGCGTACGTGCTTGTTGCGCAAGGTAGTCAGCCCAAATGAATGATTGTTGCGCGCATACTCATCATTACCTATGCGCATCAT
>CAZBSR010000018.1:13135-14844 GCA_964494575.1 uncultured Methylophilaceae bacterium
CATTCCACACAGATTTCGGCACAGTCTTCGCAGATCAGGTCGCAAAATTCGCTTTCACGCTGCATGAAATGCGCAGCGAGGCGGCAGAATTCAGCACAGTCCGTGCTCAGCGCTATACAGCGCGCCATTCCCTTTGGGTTTTCCTTGCCGCAGGCCATGGCACATTCATCGCATGCCTCCGCACAGTTTTTGCTGGCATCAATACATGCCTGATATGGGTTCGTGGACATGGGTTTCTCCTCAGTTTGCTTGCTGGTGAAAATTAGCTGGCCGACAAGCTCGATGGACAGCGGAATTGGACCGAATGTTCAAATGGCTTGGGTATATTGGCTTTGGGTGGGATAGCGAACGGTGGGTGCGGATGGTTAGGTTAGTTTAAGATTTGCAGGCGATCATCATCTTGCGCCTTTGTTCGGCCTCGCTGTATTGGACATTGTAAATATCATATCCGCCGGGGCATAAGGCATGCGCCTCTTCGTAACAGGTGTTCCAGCGCTGGAGAAAAGTGCTGCAGGAAACTGGTATCCATTCCCGATTATCTGCCTTTTTGTTTGCAGATGAGCAGCCAATGAGTAGCTGGGAGAAAATGAGCAGGATAAGGATTTTCATCATTGTCTCCGGCAATTAATCCTTGAGATGTCAGGAGTGAGCCAAGGTTCCGCTTACTTCTGCGCGATTGCCGCCTTGCAGCCAGTATAGGCAATAGCTGGCCCATCGCTCAGGGTAGCATCCGTGCCATTGATGTCCAGGACCGCAATGCCGTTTGAATAGCGAGTACCAGTGCCACCGCTGACCTTGTCCAGATTCACTTCGCGGTTGGGATAAATGAGCCAGACGGCATTACCTTTATCCTGCACGCGCACGTAGAAGCGCTTGTTGTTGTCACATTGATATGCGGTGGCGTTTTCAGGTTTGTAGGCTGGTGCGGGTTTCGATTCGCTGAACGGATTGTATTTATCTATGCCGCCACAGCCTGAGAGCAATATGGCGAAAAGGCCGAGAGCGAGGTAAAGGTAGTGTTTATGCATTGTGAATTCCGTAAAGTGAATAACTATTATCTTGCCACACTGTGACAGTTTTACACCTTAAAAAATTCGATGGGGATGTAGCGGTGGTTATGTGCGACGCGCACAGCAATAGGCCCCGGAGATTATCCGAGGCCTTGTGATTTGCTTACGTTGTATATCCAGTTGCGAAACGAGCGTTTGAACCGAGTTACAAGGTGTAGCCTTACAATCACGATTTCATGTTATGCCTGCATTTTTTCGAGAAATGTACGGTAATTCACATAAAAATAATTTTTTAGAATTTTATGCGCTGGATGCTGGCTGTATGAGAAATATAGACGATGTTTTTGCAGCACTAAAAAACTCTGCTTTTCGGCGAGGCTTCCATTTGCGCGGTAAGGATCTGGATTATCTGCATAGCAAGGGCTTGCCCGTAGTGCTCAGCCATGCCGAAGATTTCATTGCAAAGCGTCTTGCTCCAGCCATCCTTCCCAACGATGGCAAACAAACTCCATTTCGTGGACACCCGGTTTTTGTCGCGCAGCACGCCACGGCCTGCTGCTGCCGGGGCTGTCTCGAGAAATGGCATCGCATCCCGCAAGGGCAGGAACTTACACTGGAAGAGCGTGCTTATATCAAGGCGGTGCTGGAGCGATGGCTGCGCAACGAAATGCCGGCAGTTAGTACTGACTAATAATGATC
>CAZBSR010000019.1:0-14742 GCA_964494575.1 uncultured Methylophilaceae bacterium
GAGGCCTAGGACACCTCCCTTTCACGGAGGCGACCGGGGTTCGAATCCCCGTGGGGACGCCAAATTAATCCCCGCTTACAAGTAACCTTGCAAGCGGGGATTTCTCATTTCTGCATACATCTTATGTACTATGACTTATGAGCTACGTACAACTCCGCTTTGAAACTCGCAAGCCCACAGCAGCTCACTAATAACTGGCTGTCAGTTATCTAGGGAACGATGCAGTACAAGCTGCTTTGATGAGCGATATCCATCCAGATTGCCCAACCTGCCGCAATGACTAGCATAAGTCCGGCGACCCGCATGCTATGGGCGTCTGTAAGCCAGCGGCTGCCATTCTTAAGCCTGACCCACAGCCAGGGTCCGAGGAGCAGTGAGAAGCTGCCACCTAATGCGAAACCGGCCATGCAAAGTGCGCCTTGTACCGCGCTGCCGCTCAAAGAGGCGACCAGCACCCCGGAGTAAAGCAGACCGCACGGCATGAGAGCCCACATCATGCCTGTCAGCACGACGCCACCGGGAACCCGGCTGAGTTGCCGCACTTTCCGCCAGATACGCCGACCCGCATGATCCACCCATAGCGGTTGCCGCGCATATGCCAGCAATAGCAAGCCCCAGCCCAGTACCAGCACATGAAAAAATGTCCATAGCGGATGCACGACGCTGGTTTGGGAAGTGAACCAGGCCAGCAGATTGACGGATGCTGCAGCCACGGCACCAAGGCTGGCGTATCCAAGCAGGCGCCCTGCCTGGAACTTCACTGCCGCATATTTGCCGTTGGCCTGTGCAATACCGCCACATGCGGCGCCGCACATGGCGATACAGTGTGGCCCACCTGCAAGGCCCATGATAAATGCGGTTAGCAGCAGCGACTCCTGCATCATCTAGATGATCTTCGAGAATCTTGCACGGTTGCTGTCCGTCTGCAAATGGCGGTCGAATAGCATAGCTATACCGCGAACAAAAAACCATCCAAGGCCGGTTACCTGGATGGCGCCCTCCTCGAGTTCTACCAAACCATCCTCTTCCATCGGCTTGAGCGCATCCAGCTCGGCTGAAAAATAGCGCCTAAAATCGATGAGATACGCCTGCTCGATAGATTCGAACTGCAAACGCCCTTGGCACATGAGCGCCATGATGATGGCCCGGCGCACCAGATCATCCCGTACCAATGCAAGACCGCGCACTATGGGCAAATGACCGCGATTGAGCTGGTCGTAATATTCATCCAGTGTCTTGGCATTCTGACTGTAAGTGGCCCCGATGCGCCCGATGGCGGATACGCCAAGCGCAATAAGGTCGCAATCCGGCTGCGTGCTGTAGCCCTGGAAGTTACGATGGAGCCGTCCCTGGCGCTTGGCCACAGCCAGTGCGTCATTCGGTAAAGCGAAATGATCCATGCCCACGTAAACATAGCCCGCATTCAGGAATGCTGAAATGGCTGCAGATAGCATGGATACTTTGGCCTGTGGTTCGGGCAACTCGGCAATATTGATGCGGCGCTGCGGCTTGAAGCGCTCCGGCAGGTGCGCATAGGCATAGAGCGCAATGCGGTCAGGCCGGAGCTGGATGACCTGCTGCAAGGTGCGATCGAACGACTCCTTCGTCTGTCTTGGCAAGCCATAGATCAAATCCGCATTGATCGAATCAAACTCCAACCGGCGCGCCTCCTCCATCAACTCAAATACTTGCTCGGCAGGCTGAATGCGATGCACCGCTTTTTGTACATGGGGGTCGAAATCCTGCACCCCGAAGCTCAGGCGATTGAATCCCAGACGTGCCAGATTCTGCAGGCGCTCTGCGTCTACTGTGCGCGGGTCAACCTCAATGGAATATTCGCCGCCAGGCTCCAAAATAAAGCTGCGGCGCAACATGGACATGAGCTCGTCGAGCTCGGTATCGCTAAAGAATGTGGGTGATCCACCGCCGAGATGCAACTGAGTGATAGTTTGCCCGGCTCCAAGGTGGGCTACATGCAGATCCAACTCACGGTTGAGATAGCGCAGGTATTCCGCACTGCGCTCATGTTTTTTGGTGATGATCTTATTACAGGCGCAATAGAAGCATAATGATTCGCAAAACGGGATATGCACATATACCGATAAGGGCAGAGCCATTCCTCCAACACGACGTTGCTCCAAAGCCTGGATATACTGGTCTTCGGTAAATGCCTCTACAAAGCGATCGGCAGTCGGGTATGAGGTGTAACGCGGCCCGGCGACATCGAACCTGTCCAGCACATCTGGCGTGAGATAAGGTGTTGCCAACGGTGTTGGCTCAAGAACGAGATTTATCATGGTCGCTAAAACTCCAGTTTTACTGACTTTGCCAGTTTCGGCAAGATAGCCACTTGATATAAATCAATAAACTGTAACCACTACTGCCTGCGATGAAAAATTGAGTCCGGAGAAAAGTCCTTTCGCGCTAGATACATAGGTGCAAAAACGGTAGACTGAGAAGTTGAGCCAAATCTGGAGAAAGTATGAAGCCAGAAGACATAAAAGTTGCCTGTTCCAATTGCAATTTGCGCGAGCTCTGCATTCCGGTCGGATTCGATGATGCAGACATGCATCGCCTGGATGAGGTCGTGACCAGCCGCCGCAAGATCAAGCAAGGCAGCAGCCTATTCAACATAGGTGACTCTTTCACCTCCCTGTATGCCATCCGTACCGGATTTTTCAAGACCTCTGTTTCTAGCGCAGATGGTCGCGAGCAGGTCACCGGTTTTCAGATGGCGGGAGAGATCATGGGGCTGGATGGCATTGTGAGTGATCATCACCATTGCAACGCAGTCGCACTTGAAGATGCGGAAGTCTGCGTGATGCCCTTCGCCAATGTCGAAGAGTTGTCCCGTGAGTTTCCCGTATTGCAGCGCCACATTCACAAGATAATGAGCCGTGAGATCGTGCGCGAAAATGGCGTGATGATGTTGTTGGGTAATATGCGCGCAGAGGAGCGTCTTGCCGCTTTTCTGCTTAATCTTGTGCAGCGCCTGCACGCACGAGGTTTTTCTGAATCCGAGCTGATACTGAGAATGACGCGCGAAGAGATCGGCAGTTATCTCGGCATGAAGCTGGAAACAGTAAGCCGTACTTTTTCCAAATTCAGCGATGAGGGTATTATTGAAGTCAAACAGCGCTATGTACGGATAATAAAGCTGGATGTGCTAAAACAGATCGTTAACCCGTTAAGTTCCTGACAACACCCCTGCCCTGCAATCAACTAACTAAGGCTGCTTAGGCTTTATTCCGGTCGCCGCATGATTTCGTGCCTGCCCGGCAGGAGCCAGCGCATCGCGCTCCGCATCCAGCGTCTTGTTGATCTCAGCGCCTTTACGGTAGTAATCATCAATGACGGGGTCGGGCGTGCGGATTGCCAGGTAAAGCGTTATGAATGAAGCGATGACTACCACCAGCGGGCCTCCAATAACAAACCACATGGGCCATGACTTCCACCACTGCTGACCAGCTTCAATATTCATTGCTTGACCCTTCATATTTGTTAAGCACCAAGCTACCGCGGTACCAGAAACACCGCTTTTTCAGTGATAGTCTCATGCGTATCCAGCGCTTCCAGCACGAACTTGATCTTGTGTGACCCAGTCTTGGCGGAACCATCTGGAATCCTCAAACGTACGGAAACCGAGCGCGAATCGGCTGGCTTGACCAGGATGGCACGGTTTTTATCCTGGGCGGAAGTCCGGACCTGCAAGCCATCAAGGCCGACAGCATTAAGACGGTAACGTCGCGGAGATTCGGTAGCATTCAATATCTGCACGCGATAGACGTTCTCCAGCATGCCTCCTGGAACGATGCGCGCCATCACTCCGCGGTCACGTATGACATCGAGGCGGAAATCAGCCTTTAAATTCAGGCTGGCCAGCAAGCCTGCACATAGTGCAATCAATACGGCACTGTAAATCAGCACGCGCGGCCGCAGGATGCGCTGCAACATCTGTTTCTTGGACCAGTTGTTGGCAATGCCGTTCGGCGTCGAATATTTGATCAGCCCCCGTTCGTAGCCCATTTTATCCATCACGGTGTCGCAAACGTCGGCGCAGGCGCCACAGTTGATGCACTCATATTGCAGGCCATCGCGAATATCTATCCCCGTCGGGCACACCTGGACGCACAAAGTGCAATCCACGCATGATCCCAAGCCCAGGCTGACGCTGTCGGCCTTGGGTGAGCGATAGCCGCGCGGTTCGCCACGAGCTTCGTCATAGGTGACCATCAACGTGTCTTCGTCAAACATCGCGCTCTGGAAACGAGCGTATGGGCACATGTACTTGCAGACCTGTTCACGCAGGAAACCCGCATTGCCGTAAGTGGCGAACCCGTAGAACAACACCCAGAAGGTGTCCCATGGGCCCATGTCTAATACTAAAAAGTTTGCTGTCAGCTCCCGGATAGGCGTGAAAAAGCCGACAAAGGTAAAGCCGGTCCACAATGCCAATGCTATCCAGATCGCATGTTTGGTGAATTTTTTGCCGAATTTATGCAGGGACATCGGCGCTGCATCCAGTTTCAGGCGGGCAAGACGATTACCTTCCACCTTGGCCTCAATCCAGAGAAACATTTCGGTGTAAACCGTCTGTGGACAGGTGTAGCCGCACCATAAGCGTCCGGCAATTGCAGTGAACAGGAAAAGTGTGAGCGCCGAGATAATAAGCAATGCGGCGAGGTAGATCAGATCCTGCGGATACAGCACCAGGTTGAAGATGTAGAAGCGCTTAGCATCGAGATCGAACAGAAGCGCCTGGCGATGCCCCCACTGCACCCAGGGCATGCCATAAAAGAAGAGTTGGGTGAGCCAGACCATGAGCCAGCGCCAGCGGTTGTATAACCCGCTGACACTGTGGGGATATATCTTGACCTGTGCTTCATAGAGCGAAATTACCGCTTCTTTGGGAGCCTCGATGATAGGGATCGATTTCCTCGATCCAGTAGTTCTAGACATTCAGGTACCTGCATCTAATTGACAATGTTGCCACCCTCTTTGGCTTCATGGTCATTTTTATCCCTGTTTTTTTCTGCACTATCTACTTCTTCGCCGGTTTTTTCTTCATCGGCATTATTGGATAGACCCCAGACATAAGCGGTCAGCACATGTATCTGGGCTGGCGTGAATTTGGCTTCCCAAGGCGGCATCTTGTTGACTACGCCTTCATTGATGCGCTTGATGATGGCCGCTTCGCCCGCACCATGCAACCAGATGTCATCGGAAAGATTAGGCGCGCCAATTGCCGGATTGCCTTTTCCTTCTGCGCCATGACATGCGGCACAGATGGCGAACTTCGCCTTGCCAAGTACGGAGCGGGCTGAATCATGCGGACTGCCGGACAGGCTGAGCACATAGTTGGCCACATTCTTTACGTCATCCTCGGTGCCAATGGCAGCTCCCATCGGCGGCATGATTGCGGTGCGGCCGTGGGTAATCGTCTCTGCGATCTTTTCAGGACTGCCGCCATGCAGCCAGTCTTTATCGGTCAGGTCAGGGAAGCTACGGCTGCCGTGCGCGTCCGAACCATGACATTGTGCGCAATTATTCATGAACAGGCGATCACCGATAGCCTGTGCATCGGTATTCTGGGAAAGCTCTTCTATATCCATTGCGGCATATTTGGCATATAGCGGTTTCAGCGCTGCATCTGCTGCTGCCATCTCTTTATCGTACTGGTTGATTTGCGTCCAGCCCAGCTTACCCTCAAACCTGCCCAAGCCTGGATAGGCAACCAGATATGCCAGCGCCATGACGATAGTGATCACGAACAGCCATACCCACCAACGCGGCATCGGGTTGTTCATCTCATACAAGTCCTCGTCCCAGATATGTCCGCTGGTGTTTTCGCCAGTTTCGCTGCTGACCTTGATCGTGCTGGTGAGCCACAACAGCAAACCACAGCCGATAATGCCGCCCAGGCTGATGACAATGATGAAAATGGGCCAGAAGTTATGGGTAAAGTCGCTCATTTTCTATCTTTCTGTTGTAGTTTTTCTTCATCAAACGGCAGGTTGGCTGCGTCCTTGAACGCCTGCGATTTGCGCCTCTTCCATGTCCAGATAACGATGCCGATGAACACTGCAAGGCTGGCAACAGTGGCTAATATACGGAGTGTATTGATATCCATGACACATTCCCTACTTCAGCTTGGTTCCAAGGAATTGCAGGTAAGACACCAGCGCGTCCATCTCGGTCTTGCCTTTGACAGCGGCTCCGGCATTGGCAATATCTTCATCCGTATATGGCACACCCACAACTCTCAAGGCGCGCATACGTGGGGCCATGCCGTCAGGATCAACTTCGGCTTTTTCCAGCCATGGATATGCCGGCATAATGGATTCGGGCACTACATCACGCGGATTGATAAGGTGGATGCGGTGCCATTCATCGCTGTAACGGCCGCCTACGCGGGCAAGATCCGGCCCGGTACGCTTACTGCCCCACTGGAACGGATGGTCGTAGACAGATTCACCGGCCACCGAATAATGTCCATAGCGCAGGGTTTCGGCGCGGAATGGGCGAATCATTTGCGAGTGGCAGCCATAGCAGCCTTCGCGAATGTAGATGTCACGGCCAGCCAGTTGCATCGCAGTGTATGGTTCTAGCCCCCGAATTGGCTCTGTAGTCGACTTCTGGAAGAACAGCGGAATGATTTCCACCATGCCGCCAAAAGCGATGACTATCAGGGTCAATACGATCAGCAGGAAATTGCTGGTTTCAACCTTCTCGTGGCTGAAACCACCCTTGGTCTTTTTCTCTGACATAACTATTCCTTATGCTCTGGCAACTGTTGGGATGACTGTTATCGCAGGCTTGCCGCTGGTTGCCGTTTTAAGCACGTTCCAGAGCATGATGATCATGCCGCTCAGGTAAAGCAGGCCGCCCAGCAAGCGTATGAGGTAATAGGGGTATTTGGCCTTCATGCTTTCGACAAATGTATAGGTCAGTGTGCCGTCGGCATTGATAGCACGCCACATCAGCCCTTCCATCACACCGGCTATCCACAGGGCGGAGATATAAAGCACGATACCGATGGTGGCCAGCCAGAAATGCAATTCAATGGCTTTCATGCTGTGCATCTGCTTCTGGCCGAACAGGCGCGGCACCATGTAATACAGTGAGCCCATGGAAATCAGCCCTACCCAGCCCAGCGCCCCGGCATGCACGTGGCCGATGGTCCAGTCGGTATAGTGTGAAAGCGAGTTCACTGTCTTGATAGCCATCATCGGACCTTCAAAAGTGCTCATGCCGTAGAAGGATAATGAAACGATGAGGAAGCGCAGGATAGGGTCGGTGCGCAATTTATGCCATGCACCGGACAATGTCATGATGCCGTTGATCATACCGCCCCAGCTTGGCGCCAGCAGGATCAGTGAGAACACCATCCCCAGCGACTGGGTCCAGTCCGGCAGCGCGGTGTAATGCAGATGGTGCGGTCCTGCCCACATATAGGTAAAGATCAGCGCCCAGAAGTGCACGATGGACAGGCTGTAAGAATAGACAGGGCGTTCCGCCTGCTTGGGAACAAAGTAATACATGATGCCCAGAAACCCGGCAGTCAGTAGAAACCCAACCGCATTGTGCCCGTACCACCACTGAATCATGGCGTCCTGTACACCGGCATATGCCGAGTAGGACTTCATGTAGCCGGCCGGGATTTCAGCGCTGTTTACAACGTGCAGCAGCAAAATAGCCAGGATAAATGCGCCATAGAACCAGTTGGCAACGTAGATGTGCTTGACCTTGCGTTTGCTTATCGTGCCGAAGAAAACGATGGCATAAGCTATCCAGACCAAGCCCAGTAAAATATCAATTGGCCACTCCAGTTCGGCGTATTCCTTGCCGCTGGTATAACCCAGGGGCAGTGAAATCACGGCCGCCACGATAACGGCCTGCCAGCCCCAGAAAGTGAAGGATGCCAGCTTCCCGCAGAACAGCCTGACCTGGCAGGTGCGCTGGACAACGAAGTAGGAGGTGGCAATTAGCGTACTCCCGGCAAACGCAAAAATCACCGCGTTGGTATGCAGGGGTCGCAATCTGCCATAACTGGTCCATGGCAGACCCAGGCTCAACTCCGGCCATACGAGCTGGGAGGCAATCACCACCCCGACCAGCATGCCGACCACACCCCACACTACCGCCATAATCGAGAACTGCCTTACAACAGTATCGTTATAAACGGTCGCTGACGTATCCGTTTGATTCATTGTCTTATCCTTGTCATACAATTCAGTGATTATTGTTGATTCATGGCTGCAAAGGCCTGCATACAAACGAAGCCAGTTTTAGCGCAGATAGTCTTTTCGCGGGCAGGCGTGCCAGTTTGCCAAATACTCTTTGCATGTTGTTTGATTTAAATCAATCATCGTGCAGAATGCGCTCGCCTTCTGATTCGATGTCTTCAAACTGCCCCGTGTAGATTGCCCACCACAGGCCGCCCAGTATGGCGAGCACCAGCATGACGGAGAGAGGGATGAGTACGAACAGGACATCCATTACATGGGCTCCTTTGGCTGCATGCTACGCGCCAGGCGTGTGGCATTCAAGACCACCAGCAGCGAGCTTGATGCCATACCCAGACCTGCCAACCATGCTGGCAGGTAGCCGAACACAGCCAGCGGCACACAGACTGCATTATAGGCGCCTGCCCATAATAAATTCTGCTTGACTACACGCATGGTTCGCCGCGCCTGAAGGATGAGTTGCGGCAACAGCATAAGCTGGCCGCCCTGCACCACAAAGTCGCTTTGCGCCTGCGCCAGCGGGACAGCCTGCCCGATGGTAACCGATACGTGCGCACCCGCCAGTACCGGGCCGTCATTTAAGCCGTCGCCGACCATGGCGATCTTCCGGCCCTGCGATTGCAGCTTTTGCATATGCTGCAATTTTTGCTGCGGTGTACAGTCCGCCAACACATCCTGTATGCCGAGCTGTGTGGCTACCCGCTGCGCCGCACTTGCACGGTCGCCGGAGAGCATGGAGACATTCAACCCGCAGTTCAGTATGGATTGCACCGCCAGGGCAGCATCTGACCGCACATCTTCCCCCAGGGTGAAAGTCGCCAGCCAGCCGCTATCATTACACATATATACCTCTGTGGCTTCTGTCTGGTTCGGGGTAATGCTGCAATAGCGGGCCGACCCCAACCTGACTCTGCCCGATGTGCTCAGGCCACTTACACCCGAACCCGCAACCTCTTCTACATCAGATACGGCTTCATATAGCTGATCGCCCCACGCACTGACCAGCGCCCGAGAAACCGGGTGCAGGGAATGTTGGGCAATGGAGGCTGCCAGTTGTAGCACCTGCTGCTGCGTTAGATCCTGATAGGTAGTGATGGATGCAACTTTGAGATGGTCGTTAGTCAGGGTGCCGGTTTTATCGAAGATGATGCTGTCGATTGCGGCAATCGCCTCCAGCGCCTGCATGCGCCTCACCAAAATACCTTTGCGGGCCAGAGCGCCTGCACTGGCAAGCATGGCCGCGGGGGTGGCTAATGACAAGGCACATGGGCAAGTCACAATCAGCACCGCCGCGGCAGCCATCAAGGCCTTGCCATGATCTGCCTGCCAGAGCAGCAAGGCTGAGCCAAAGGCCGCCAGCAAAACCAGTATCAGGAAGGGTTTTGCGACACGATCCGCAAGCAGCGCCAATCGGGGCTTATCGACAGCAACACGCTCCATCAATGCCACGATCTGTGCATATTGCGTTGAGGCACCGACATGTTCAATGCGCATCTCGACAGCGGCAGAAAGATTATGGCTGCCTGCAATCACCTTGCCGCCGGGCGCTTTACTTACGGGCCTGGATTCGCCGGTCAACAGCGCTTCATCTGCTGTCGTGTTACCCAGCATAATCATGCCATCCGCAGGAAAAGCCTCGCCCGGCAATACCCGCACGACATCATTCACTTGTAACCTGCGTACCGCAACCCGCTCGTAACTGCCGTCTGCGTTCTTCCGCTCTATGCTCGCTGGCAGCCTGCGCATGAGCGCGTCCAGAGCGCCGGCGGTGCGATCGCGCATCCTTGCCTCCAGCCAGCGTCCGCTAAGCAGGAAAAACACGAACATGGTGAGTGAGTCGAAATAAACCTCTGTGCCCCACCAGCCATTGGGCTGGAATGTGGCAGCAGAGCTGACACAGAAAGTAATCAGGATGCCCAGTGTCACAGGGAGATCCATGCTGATGCGACGCTGCTTTAAATCATTGATGGCGTTGGTGAAAAACGGCCCGCTGGAAAACAGCATCACCGGCAGGGTCAATACCCACGATGCCCAGCGCAGGAGACTTGCTATATCCGGGGTGATTTCGCCAGGCGTTGCTACATATACGGGATAGGCATACATCATCACCTGCATCATGCAGAAGCCGGCCACAAGCCAGCGCCACATAAGCAAACGCTGCTGCTTGCGACGTTCGTCGCCGACCTCGGTCCGCGGAAATGCACGATAGCCGGCCTGGCTCACAACGCGCATCCATTCCGATGGCCTGGTATTGCTTGCCGACCATACCACGCGCGCCCTGCCGCTGCTGGCGCTTACCTCTGCACTCAGTACGCCCTTGACGGATTCCAGCGCTTTTTCAACCGCAAAGCCGCAAGCCGCACAGTGCATGCCTTCCACGGCAATGCGCGACTCCCATATTGCGGGTTGCGCGTTATCTGCGGACTCATTGCCCGCAGGCTCGCTGAATGTAAGCCATTCAGCAGAATCATCCAGGGCGGCCCAACTGCGGGCATCCTGCTCGCCGGAATCGGGAGATGAAAAATAGGCTACTTGCATGAAGCAAGCTTACACAGTTTAAAGGGAGATAGCCTTGATATATGTCAAGGCTGTTGGGTTTGTTGGGAGATTACCTATCTTGGCCTATCTTGACAGGGAAATCCCCACGCGCAATTGAGTATCCCCATCCCGATTGTAATCCAGCAGGGTTTCGCCATAGCCTGAGAATAGCTGCATGTAAACGAAAGTGCCCGTGCGGCCAAACAGCCTGTCGCTCAACGGGTAGGAGACATCCACCTGCCCGGTCGCATAGCCACCGGTTCCTTGCCGGTAGAGGCCATCGATGATAAGGCCATCTTCACGCCCATAGCGCACACGCCAGTCGGCATAACCCCGATATTGCTGGATATCCGAGTTATCGGATTTTTCCAGGTAGTCGTAGAACTTGGGTAGAAGAGAGAGCCTGCGCCCGTTATCCAGATCGATATGCCAGCTTGGCTGGAAAAAAGCAGTATTGATGGAGCGCGAGTCCAGCCCGCCCTGCCCGTTTGATTCGTGCTCAAGGCCGGCTCGCCATTCATCCGGCAAGACTTTATTAAAGATCGATGAGCTGGCGCTATCGCCCTCATTATCATGGGCCCAGCGGTAATAAATACTGGGGCGATAGCTTGAGTCGCGGAATGGGCTGGAATTTCCACCCAGATCCCAGATGGTCGTCTGCGTATAGGCAAAGTAGAGATCGGTTAACAGAGGAAAAAGCTTGGCTACGGAGCCCTTGGGATCAAACGGCCGGTATTTGAAACTTATTTGAAACTTGGCATCTCCACCATGCTCGGAGTTGGAGCCCAGCAGGAAATAAGTCGGGTCGTTAGCAGAAAGCGGAGGTTCGTCGCCCTCTTTTGCAACCAGCACGATGGCTGCTGCCTTTTTCCCCGGCGGCGCTGTGGATGGGACAGTCACGGTTTCGGCGATCTGTACCGGGTTAACGCCATTCTCTGCACTCGCCGCCAGCATCACCAGCCGGTTGGATGGCTGGTCTGCCAGCTCCATACGCACGACTCCGGCGAACTTCTTGCCAGGGCTGCCGGTATATACGCGACGGCTGCCATTCGCCGCTTTCTCGGCGCTGAGCTGGATCTCTTCGGAAACATCACTGCCGGTCAATTTTAGCTGCAGGGTTTCCGGCCATGTAGCAAGCCCTTCCGGCTTCACCGTCTCCAGTGCTATCTCATGGCCCGTACTAAACGATTCGCTTTGACTGACAATCAGCCACTTTTCCCCCGCCAGGCAGTTCAAAGGGAAAATAATTGCCGCTATCAGGCAGGCACTGAGGAGTTTTAGATTATGCATAAGGTTTCTGGCCGAAAAGTTAGCGTGCGCACGCAGAGTGCCTTTGTTAAACCGGAATGTCAGTTCGTTACAGCACGTAGATTGACCGGGCTGACATGAGACATTCACGCAGAAGAAATTAAGTGTCTCAGGTTGGCAAGGCTGAAATTGTAGCCTAGGAAATATACAGGGGATTAAGTGTACTAGTCGGGATTGATGACCTCAATCTTGTTACGCCCATTGGCTTTGGCCTTGAGCATAGCCATATCTGCATTGATGACGGTTTGTGCTATGTCCTGATACACCAAGCTCAGGTCGGCAGTGGAGACACCTATGCTGATGGTACAGCTTACCTGGTGCCCTTCAATCGTAGTAACGGATTTCGCCACAGCACTGCGCAATCGGTCGGCCAATCTATAGGCATCCTCCGGCATGGTATTCGGCAGTACCACCAGGAACTCCTCGCCACCATATCGGCCAACGGAGTCATATGACCTCAACCCTTGCCGCAGTGCTTTTACGACGGCTGACAAAGCCAGGTCGCCGATATGATGCCCATAGGTGTCATTGATATTTTTAAAATGATCGATATCGACCATCATCACCGATATCTGCTCCTTCTGGCGCTGGGCCTGATCGGCTTCGCGCGCCAGGATATCCATGATGGCGCCGCGGTTCCAGATGGAAAGCAGTGAATCCATCATGCTCTCGCGCCTGGCTTCATTCAGCTCTTCCAATAGTTCTTTTACCGCCTGGCTCAGATGTCGTGTCGTAAAAACCGACTCCACCCAATAGCCAAAATCATTCAAGATGGCTCGATCATCGGCACTCATAAGGCGCGGAACCCGGTCGATCAGGCATAGCGCGCCAACCGCGAAGCCTTCAGTATTCGTGAGTGGCCGACCGGCATAGAAGCTTATTTCAGGCCCGCCGCAGACCAGCGGATTATCGGCAAAGCGTGGATCCATCGTAGCATCCTCCACAACCACCATTTCGCCCGCATGGATGGTATGGCCGCAAAAAGAGATATCGCGCGCGGTTTCTTTTACATCTATGCCTATCCGCGACTTGAACCATTGGCGGTTCTCGTCAAGCACTGTGATCAGGACGATAGGCACATTGAAAACATGCTTCGCAACCCGGGTGATGCGATCAAAAACCTCCTCTTCGGGGGTTGAAAGCAATTGCATCGCTTTAACCGAGGCTAGTCGCTGGGCTTCATTCTCTGGTATCGGTGCTTTAAGCATATGTAGATGTAGTGTGCTAAATGAAAAAAAATCTTTTACTAGCACTAATTTAACAAAACATGGAGGCTTCACATAGTGATTTATATATTGAGATGACCTAGCCTGCTTTGATGGCACATATGCGCTGCAGCATCGCGGGTGGCGACTGCTCCAGCAGCCCCTGTTCAAAAGCCATAATTTCCAGCTCGCTGTCGAATCCTGCGTGAACGAACGCTGTCAATAACTCATTCGGCTCCAGCAAGAAGTCAGGATTGCGTGGGCGCCCATAATTTTCATGACCCTGCATGTAAGTCTCATAAATCAACACACCGCTAGGCGTCAGGCTGGAAGCCAATAGCGGTAGCAAAGGCCGGTGCAGGTAGCGGCAAACGACTATGGCATCGAACTGCTGCCCGCTATAGGGCCAGCCGGCATTCTCAAGATCGGCCTGCCGGATAGTGATGTTCGCGATTTCGAGCATGCTCTCCAGCGCCAGTTCATCACGGTCAACCGCTTCCACCATGAATCCCTGCTCTGCAAGCCAGCGCGCATTCCTGCCCTTTCCTGCGGCGACGTCCAGCACTTTGCCCTGAGACCTGATCAAATGCGAAAATCGACGCAGCCAGGCTGAAGGCGTGCCTGGTTCGGGGCTATTTTGTACGATAGCGGGTGAATGCGAGTGCGGCATACGCGTTATAGTAATGCAAATAGCAACCTACTCCGCCATTCAAGCCTGACATAGACATAAGATGAACATTCAATGAGTATCGGGCATGCGCAAATCGATTGGGTAGCTGGCCTGCCGCATTCCAGACAATATGACGACGTGTACTTTTCCAGCGATAACGGCCTGGATGAGACGCGGCACGTTTTCCTCGCAGGCAACCATCTGCAACAGCGCTGGCAGTCGCTGGACGCGCGGCAGTTCACCATTGCAGAAACCGGTTTTGGCACCGGCCTCAACTTCCTGTGTGCATGGCAGCTATGGAATGAGTGTGCGCCGCCAACAGCGCACCTGCATTTTGTCAGCGTCGAAAAATTCCCGCTGGCTGCCGCTGACCTGACCAAGGCGCTGAGCCTATGGCCGCAACTGGCCGGGCAGCGCGACCAACTGCTGGCACAATACAAATGGCTTACGCCGGGGTTCCACAGGCTGGTATTCGAGCATGGGCGTATCAGCCTGACACTGCTGATCGGCGACGTGGCAGAGATGTTGCCGCAATTGAGAAGCCGTCATTTAAAGACGGTTGTAGATGCCTGGTTCCTGGATGGATTTTCCCCCGCCAGGAATCCTGAAATGTGGCAACAGGCCTTGTTCGACAATATGGCGAGCCTTTCCCGTGCTGGAACCACCTTCGCCACTTTCACCAGCGCAGGAGATGTAAGGCGAGGACTGCAGGTTGCCGGCTTTAATGTGCGAAAGGCCGCAGGATTCGGTCGCAAGCGCGAGATGTTGTGCGGTG
>CAZBSR010000020.1:0-14271 GCA_964494575.1 uncultured Methylophilaceae bacterium
GGCGCATGGGAAGTGGTCGGCAACATCATCATCAACTGGATAATCATCGCCAGCCTGTTGCTTCTTTTTGGCGTGGCCACCGGGTATATATATTTATTTCCGCTCGATGCAGTCACTTTATGGCTATGGCTGACGCCGTTTTGCCAACTGACAGCGACATTCGGCCTGCGCACCATCGCCCCACTGCTGATCAAGCTTCAGGGCCCTGTCAAACGTACCATCATTGTCGGCATGAACGAGCAGAGCCTAGCATTGGCGCAGCGACTGGCCAATAACAATTACATCTCCGCGGAATTACTGGGCTTTTTTGAAGACAGGCAGCAGGAGCGCGTGCCACATAATTCGCTAAATTTCCCGTTATTGGGGCCGCTAAAAAATATCGCGGCCTTCGTCAAATATCATCGCGTCAATAATATCTACCTTTCCCTGCCGATGACCAATCAGGCAAGGATTACGCGACTGCTTGATGAGCTGAAAGACACGACGGCCTCCATCTATTTTGTGCCTGATATATTCCAGACAGAATTGATACAAGGGCGTGTAGGCCATATTGATAACATTCCGGTAGTGGCGCTTTGCGATACACCTTTCACCGGCTTTAACGGGTTGATCAAGCGCTGCGCGGACATTGCCCTGTCACTTGCCATCCTGATCGTGATCTCCCCCATCCTAGCCTTGATCGCCTTAGGTATAAAACTGGAATCACCGGGGCCCGTTATCTTCAAGCAACGGCGTTACGGGATTTACGGGGAGGAAATCATTGTGTATAAATTCCGTTCGATGTCGGTATGTGAAGATGGCGCGACGGTAACACAGGCTACCCGCCAGGATAGCCGCATCACTCGTTTTGGCGGTTTCCTGCGCAAATCCTCGCTGGACGAGTTACCGCAGTTCTTTAATGTAGTGCAAGGCCGCATGAGTATTGTAGGGCCGCGTCCGCATGCTGTAGCGCATAACGAAATGTACAGAAAGCTTATCAAGGGCTATATGGTAAGGCACAAGGTAAAGCCTGGCATTACCGGATGGGCGCAAGTCAATGGCTTGCGCGGTGAGACGGAAACACTAGAAAAAATGAAAGCGCGCATCGAGTACGATATTGATTATTTGCGTAACTGGAGCCCGAAGCTCGACATGTATATTATTCTTAAAACAATTCTTGTTGTCTTCAGAGGGCAAAAGGGTGCCTATTAATCCGAAGGTTTTGCGTTTTTACTCCCTGATTTTCCTGATATTGTTAGTACTGACCATCTATATTGGGGGTGAGCAACCCGGCGCCGGGCAACTATTCCTGCCGCCTTGGGACAAGGCTGCCCATTTCATCACGTTTGGGGCAATGGGGGTACTCGCCGGCTTTGCCTGGCCGAATATGTCTTTACCAAAAATATTATTGCTAGTCGTTCTTTTGGGCGTGGCAGACGAGCTCCACCAGCTATTCCTTTCAGGACGCGTAGCTAGTCTCGATGACCTGGCTGCGGACTGCGTCGGCGGGTTGTGTGCGTTACCCCTCATCGCTGGCTTACGCAGATATGCTTATCCTCAGGACAAAAGCTCTGGGAAATCTAGCAAAAAGAGAATTAACTAATATCGGAAGTGAGACGCCGGTAGGCGATGATGCCCATCAAGGCCAGACTGGCCAGCATCATGCCATAGGCTTCCAACAGCGGAGCCTTGTTATCCGGTTCTGAAACCAGCAGTTTGTATGGTGCGGCGAATATGTCGTCAGACGTGAAGGATTGCGCGGAATTAGCGCGAATGAAACGGTTGGCGGCATAGCCATCAATAAATACCGATAGCTTGGTAAATGGTTCAGCCAGCACGCGCTCTGTACCTTCAAGCGCGGGAGAATTGGATTGCTGTGGTGCTATCCCAACCGCGCTACTACTGAGTGGGATAAAAACGCAAAAACCGATTGCGGTTAGCGTCAGGGCAATACGGCCAGTCATGGTAATGCTCCTCTAAAACCTGGTACTTCGAGGTTTTAATTAAGCCTGACCGGGCTGTTGATTCCAATAGTCCGAACGGACTAACCCCTTGGAGAGGAACTGCATGACTGGATTGTGGCAACTCTAGTTTGTTTAAGTCTATTTCCTGGCCTGTACTTCCCCTAACAATAATTCCAGTTTTTCCCTGGGCATAGGCCTGCCCAGTAGATACCCTTGCAACTCGTCACAACCCATGGCTTGCAATTGCGCACGCTGCTCATCAGTTTCCACGCCCTCTGCAATCACCGTAAGCTTCAATGCATGCGCCAACAGTATGATGGTGGAGACGATGGTTATCTGATCCGCATGCTCGGTTAAAGCGGTAATAAATGAACGGTCGATCTTTATAGAGTTAAGCGGGATCTTCGCCAGATAGCTGAATGAGGAATAGCCAGTCCCGAAGTCATCGATAGAGATGCAGAAGCCCGCATCCTTTAGCTTTTGTAATGATGGGATGACGCGATCGATGTTTTCCATCAGCACGGACTCGGTAATTTCCAGATCTATGGCTGCAGGTTTATCACGTTTGGGTCCCAATACCGCATCGAGCACGGACTCGACAAAATCAGGGCGCCGGACCTGGATTGCGGAAACATTGACCGCAATTGGCGGAGGGTTCAGTCCAAGTTTACGCCATGCCCGGTAATCAGATGCCGCCTGTTGCAGCACCCATTTACCCACCTCCAGGATCATCCCGGTTTCTTCCAGCAAAGGAATGAATTCAAATGGCGGCACCATGCCGCGCTCTGGGCTCATCCAGCGAATCAAGGCCTCAAAGCCAACCAGCTGGCCGCTGGCAGCGGCATATTTGGGTTGGTAGTGCAGGACAAACTGATGATCTGTGATGGCTTTGCGTAACTGATTCTCCAGTACCAACTGTTCCGACACTCGTGCATTCAGATCCGGCGTATAGAACAGATACTCCTCGCCTGAGAGCTTTGCTTTCTTCAGCGCAACCTCGGCGTTGCCGACAAGATCCTCTATGCTTGATCCGTCAGTTGGAAACAACGCTACCCCGCAACGCGCATTGATACTCAACTCCTGCGTACCGATTACAAATGCCTGGCTAAGCGGGCCAAGAACATATTGCTGTAATGCATGGGCTACGTCACCATCGTTATGCAGGTTCGATAAAGCCATGGCAAATGTATTATCGCCGATACGTGCGCAGCTGATGACCGCGTCCTCGCTCAAACGTTCTGCGATGAGCTTGAGTACCTGGTCGCCCCCTGCCTTGCCAAATGAATCGTTGATCATGCCAAAACGGCGAATATCAATGACCACCACTGCCAGTTCGGTTCCCGCACGCTTGCTGGACTGGATCAACTGGGCAGAGCGCTCCAGAAACAACTGCCGGTTAGGCAGGTTTGTCAGTGTATCGAAAAGCGCGACATAGTTCAGCGCATCCTGCTTTTCCAGATAATCGAGCGCAAAGGAGATATCCCCGGCCAGCTCTGTTAATAGCGCCACTTCCTCAACATCAAAAGCATTCGGCTCAGATGAATACAGCCCCAGAGCCCCTACCAGCCGTGCATCGATCATTAAGGGTAACGAAGCATAAGATTGGAAGCCGACTTCCAGTAATATTTGCTCTCTTTGAAGGCGCGTCTCTGCCGAAGCAAATAACGCCGCATTCTTTACATTAGAAACATAGGGCTTGCTCAGGTCGACATTTTTGCTGAGGGCAAATGTCGCATCCTGGGCATTATCAGCCAACGGAACCCGTATCCCGTTCAGCACCTCTGGGTGCTCTCCAACCCAGATTGACGGTGTCAGTTCTTGCTTGTCCATATCAATAAACCAGCAGCATGCAAGCTTGAACCTGCCCTCCTCTACGGCAATCCTGCAGGCTTCATGCAACATGGCGTCCCGATCGCGAATACGGGTGATGGCCGAGTTGATGCCGCTCAGCATGGCGTGTATACGATTCAGCCTGGCAAGCCTTTCTTCCTGGTTTTTGCGCTCGGTGATATCAACCGCTACCCCCAGCACCAGATTGGATGTCCCATCTTCTGAAAGAATTGGGCGCTTGACGACCTGCAACCAGCGTACATCGCCATCGTTCTTTGTAATTCTTTCTTCCGCAATAAATACCTCTTGCAAAGTATCCATCACCTGTCTATCGACCTTGCGAAACCTGGCAACTTCCTCCTTATGCGGATTAAAATCATCATCAGTTTTTCCCAGGAGAGAGTCCACCGTAGTCCCGTAGGCTGCTGCCAGCGCCCGGTTAACCAAAGCAAACCGCCCTTCGCGATCTCTTGCAAAAATGAAATTTCGATCCAGGTCGATAACCTGGCGCAAAAACGCATGGTGACGGGTAACTTCATCTTCCGCGCGGCGACGGGCGGCATATTCGTCCTTTTCCTTTAACGCCCGGCGCACCGCAGCTCCAAGCCGTTGCAGCCGTTGCTTAAGGACATAATCCGTAGCCCCTGCCTTCAGGCAATCCACTGCCTCATCTTCTCCGATGGTGCCTGATATGACGATCACAGGAAGTTCCGGGCGATATTCACGCACTCTTTTAAGTGCAGACATTCCGTCATAATCCGGCAGATTGAAGTCAGATAACACCAGATCGAAAGGATCTGTTTCCAGAGCAGTCTCGAAGGCCTTTTTGCTGTTCACCCACACAATGTCACAGACAAGCTCCTCGGACTTCAATTTTTCCCGGACATAATTCGCATCAAGGGGGTCATCTTCCAGATGTAATATGCGAATCGATTGGATTGGCAGGTTCAAGTTGGGCTCCTCTGGGTAACTACTCGACTACTTCACCGCGTAATTTCAGTGGGTTTTCGGGAGGCGGCTCATTCAATACTACCCAGAATAAACCCAGCTCTTTGATGGTCGTTACAAATTGCTCATAATCGATCGGCTTGACCACGTACGCATTCACCCCTAGCTCATAAGTCTCAATCAAGTCCTGCTGTTCGCGCGACGAAGTAACCATCACAACCGGTATTGATTTCAGCTTCGGGTCAGACTTGATTTGCCGCAGTACTTCAATGCCATCGACCTTGGGCATTTTCAGGTCGAGGAAAACCACCACGGGCTGGCTGTCTTCGCGCCCACGAAAAGCGCCGCGCCGATGAAGATAGTCCAGGGCTTCTGCCCCATCGCGCACAACCATAACTTCGCTGGCGAGGTGATACTCATCCAGCGCCGACAGAGTCAATTGCACATCCTGAAGATTATCTTCAGCCAGAAGAATCCGTTTGTCGTTCATGATTGCGACTCCTGTGATTGTGGAAGGGAAAAGTAAAAAATCGCGCCCTCATCAAGCCTGGCTTCCGCCCAAGTGCGCCCGCTATGTCGGCTAATGATACGCCTGACGTTAGCCAGGCCGATACCTGTACCCTCGAAATCCTCCGCCCTATGCAGACGCTGGAACACTCCAAACAGTTTATCTACATATTGCATATCGAAACCGACACCATTGTCACGTACAAAAAATATGAAATCATTCTCTGTGCGCTGAACACCGACCTCTATTTCCGCTACCGTCCGGGTACGCGTGTATTTAACAGCATTAGCCAGCAGATTGATCAGGACCTGGCGCATCATGGCGGCGTCGGCTAATACCACTGGCAGTTCGGCTATATTCCAGCGTATATCCCGGCCCTGGCTTTCAGGCTGTAAGGCGCGGATGGTTTCCTGTACAAGGCGCCCCATATCGACCTCTCGCCGCATCATTTCGGCCCGGCTCATCTGTGAGAAAGCCAAAAGGTCATCAATCAGGCGCCCCATTTGCCTTGCAGACTCGGAGATTACCTTCAGGAATCCCTTGCCTTTATCATCCAGCCTATCTTTGGCGTGCTTTTCAAGCAGCCCCAGATATCCATCTATATGCCGTAGCGGAGCCCGCAAGTCGTGTGAAACCGAATACGAGAAAGATTCCAGCTCTTTATTGGCACTATCCAGCTTGGCGTTAAGCGAACGGAGCTCCTCCTGGCTGCGGTTAAGCTCTTTATTGCGCTGGATAGCGGCCTCATAAGTAGACATCAGTAAATTAAGTATCTGTAACCTATCCGCAGTGATGAAGTGGCGCTGCCCATGAAAATAAATCTCAACGCCCATCCCCGCCTGCTCTACCCGGCGCATTTCACGATTAACCAGCACATATTTCACGCGGCTGACCAGGTACTGCTCATCATATGGCTTGAGGAAAAAATTATCAGCGCCGCACTCCAGCCCGCGAATGACGTCTTGCGGGTCGGACATGGTGGTAACCAGGATAATCGGGGTGTCATGCAAGGCGGGATCGGCTTTGATTTTCTGGCAAAGCTGGTAACCATCCATTTCAGGCATGACCACGTCGCTGATGATCAACGTGGGTTTGAATTTTGGCGCCATTTCCAATGCCTGGCGGCCATTGGCCGCAACTTCAGCCGTATACCCCTGCTGCTCAAGCAGATATTGCAGCTGTTGAGCCTGGGTAGGGCTATCTTCGGCAATCAGGATTTTTATTTTCTTATTCGGCATGTTCCGGCCTCCTCGTTGCTTTGTTTCTATGGCCAACCAGGCCAACCAGCATATCGGCTATCTTGTCCCCTGCCAGCACATGCGTAGCGGCCCCCAAGGCTATTGCGGCCCCCGGCATGCCGTACACGGCGGAGCTTTCCTGGTTTTGCGCAATGGTAATCGCACCTTTGTCTTTCATCAGCTTTAATCCATCGGCGCCATCCCTGCCCATCCCTGTCAGCAATACACCCACAGCGTTCGGACCGTGCGCCTCAGCCAGCGTGCGAAACAGGAACGCTACTGCGGGCCGCAAGTGATTCTCAGGTTCCTGCCGCGTCAGGATGATTTCACCGCCCGCTCCAACGCCCATATGAAAATCGTCAGGCGCAAGGTAGGCATGGCCTGGCTGCGGATAGATCCCATGGGAAGCGATATGCACCTGCAGAGCAGTTGTATGATTGAGCCATTCCGCCATCCCAGCCAGAAATCCCCGCGCAATATGCTGTACCACCAGTAATGGTGCAGCAAAGTCTTTCGGCAACCCGTTCAAGATGCTTTGCAGTACCGGGGGGCCGCCGGTGGAGGCGCCTATGCCGATCAGTTTTATCTCGGCCGAAGCCTGCTGTCCTGCATGGCGAGCGCTGCCGGGACGATTGCGAACCGAACGACGTACAACCTTCACTTCGGACATCAGCTTTACCATTTCCAGAAGCTGTGCAGCAAGGGCCTCAAACCCCTCGCGGTCGTGACCAATGGGCTTCTCTATACAGGCAATGGCTCCCGCCTCCATCGCCCGGAACGTAGTATCCAAGTCTTTAGCATTCGCAGTGGCGCTGCAAATGATGATAGGTACCGCCTGCGTCTCCATGATGCGGCGTGTGGCCTCAAAACCATCCAGATGTGGCATATGCACGTCCATAAGTACCACGTCAGGCTTATTCTTGGTAACGAATTCAACTGCGGCCTTGCCATCCCCAACGGCTCCAATTACACAAATCTTTGGATCAGACTCGAGCAAATGCACGAGAAACATACGGGTTACCGTTGAATCATCCGCCACCAGTACTTTGATCCTGTCATCCGACATTGCTGCCCCTATAATTTGACTGCTTAAATTAAACGCTTAAATCAATCGCTGCACCGCCTCCAATAGATTGCTCTGATCCAGGTTACTTTTCACCAAGTAGGCACTGGCACCCACATCAATACCATGTTCGCGATCCTCCCGCGTCTCCAAAGCTGTCACCAGCACTACTGGCAGCGCTGCCAGCTTCTTGTCGGCGCGTATCCTTGCTGTCAGGTCGAAGCCATTGAGGCGCGGCATTTCTACATCGGAAACCACCAGATCGATCTTTTCGGTGCGCAGCAAAGCGAAGCCTTCCATTCCATCCACGGCAATTTTGACTTTGTAACCCACCGACTCCAGGATTCCCTTCAGAAGCATGCGCGATGTAATCGAATCCTCTACGACCAGGATGGTCCTGGCTTCGGCCGCCGCCGGCTTTACCTCTATAATCGACCGCGTCGCTGCTGAAGTTGTCATGTGGGCGGATTTGAGCAAGTCCGCCACATTAAGAATAGGCGCCACCTGGCCGGAACCAAGGATGGTAGCAGCAGCGATATTGCGTATCCTGGAGAGTGGCTTGCGTAAAGGCTTAACAAGCACCTCCTGCTCGTCCAGGATAGCATTCACCACGAATGCGACGCGCTGGTCTCCGCTGCCGAGGACGATAACCGGCAATCCATGGGAGGCATCCGCCGATTCTGCAGCAGGTATACCCAGGACGTCGGCCAGTAGCACCAGGGGCAGGACACGCCCATCGAGTGAAATGGTCTCATGTCCTTCAACGGTTTGAATATCACTGAGTGTAGCGCGCGCTACGCGCTCTACCTGTGTGGTCGGCACCACCAGCATCTGGCCAGCAACCTCAAGCAGAATGCCGCGGAAGGTTGCCCGCATGGCCGGCACAATGATGTAAAAATCCGTTCCCTGCCCAGCCTGGCTTTCTACCGAAACCTGCCCGCCCAGTTTCTCGGCTTTCTCGCGCACGATAGCCAAGCCCAGGCCACGCCCGGATAACTGCGTAATGATCGGGCTTGTTGACACCGCTGATTGAAAAATCAGCGCCTGCGCCTCTGTGTCATCCAGTTTTTTTGCTTCGCCTGCTGAAACAAGGCCAAGCTTGACCGCCGAAGCCCTCACCTTTTCGCTATCAATGCCGGCCCCGTCATCGGACAAATGAAGCTGCACCTTATTGCCATTCACCTGCGAAACAGCAAGCCTGATCGTTGCACGCGACGGCTTGCCTTTCTTGATACGCTCCTGCGGCACCTCAATGCCATGGTCAACACAATTGCGCAGCAAATGCAGCAGCGGGTCTTTCATCTCCTCCAGGATATATTTATCGATCTCTATATCCTCGCCCTGGATAGTAATATCCGCCTCTTTTCCCTGATCCCGGCAAAGATCGCGTACCAGTTTTGGCAGCGAGGCGGAAATGGTGGCAAACGGCAACAACAGCAGTTTTTTGGAATTATCCAGCAGGTCATCTACCAGCTTAGTCACAGCGTGATAATCCTGCTCGGCTACCTGCCCGAGAGTGCTGGCCTTGTTTTCCAGCAACTTGACGTAATCCATGCTCCAGTCGAAAAAATCCAGCAAGCGACTTAAGCCCACCACAGTGGAGCGCCTCTCTTCGTGATCGGGTATGCGCTCGCGCGATTGGCGTAACCTGCGTACATCTTGCTCGACCGCAGCCCACTCATTCCTCCACCCTTCGAAGCGCTGCGTCAAGTCATGCAAGTCAACCGCACGCTGGCCTGCGATGAGCTTGACCATGAGCATCTCTTCAGACTCCAGCAATCGCGCTTCCAGCTTTGTCACATCGACCCGCACAGTTTCTCCGGGCGAGGGTTTACTCTCCACGGCGGCCAAAGTATCATCTGAAGAAGCCGTGGCAGCCGCCATTGCCGGCTTTTTGGCCGCCCGCGTTTTTATTGCCCCGGTTTTTTTGGGGGGTGCCTGTGATGAAGAGAATGGTGAAGGCGAAAGCGATGCCGTCGGCATTGCCAGCTGGCGCAAGGATTGGCGCAGCGATGATGTATCGTGATGAACGCTGCTATCCGGCGGCGCAGCAAGTGCGGAGCTAATGGAGTCAAGCGCACGATGCAGGGTATCAAGAGCTTCGGGGGAAGTTGCTTGTGGCTGCCGTTTCCACGCCGCGAATACGTCTTCCAGCAGCTGGCACAAGGATTCGATCTCGGTAAAATCGACTGCTCTTGCCGCCCCTTTCAAGCTGTGTGCGGCACGAAATATTACCTCTATTGTCTTTTGCTGCGCCTCCGATGATTTACCTTTGGGACCTGGGCCAGACATCTTCTCCAGTTCAAGGAAACCCCTAGACATGGCCTGCAGATGCTCTTCGGCCTCAATCTTGAAGGTTGCTCTCAGCTTTTTAAGGAATTCATCCTGGGTCATGGCCATCAGCTCTCTATACCTTGTAATGCTCAACCATATGTTTAAGCCGTTGCCCCAATTCGTTCAGGTTCTCGGCAGCTGCTTCCAACTCCTGCGCGCTCGACACATTCTGCGCACTTGCTTGCTTGATGCTCTCCATTGCACTTGCCACCTGATCTATGCCGACTAGCTGCTGTTGGCTGGATGCCGCAATCTGGGTAGAAGCCTGTGCCGCTTCGTTGACACTTGCAGCCAGTGCCTGGATAGCCTCGCCAGCAACTTCGGTCTGCCGCGCTCCGGCCTCTACCGCCTTGCTACCTTGCTCTGTAGCCATCACTGCAGTAGTGGTGGCTTTCTGGATGTCGCCAAGGATAGTGCGTACCTGATTGGTTGCCTGTCGTGATTGCTCGGCAAGACTTCGGACTTCCTGCGCGACAACGCCAAAACCCTTGCCGTGCTCGCCGGCTTTAGCAGCCTCGATAGCCGCATTAACAGCCAGCAGGTTGGATTGAGATGCGAGGTCTTCGACTGAGGCCATGATCTGACCGATGGCCTGGCTCTGCTCGGAAAGCCGTACCATGCTCACGGCAATCGCATCCATCTGCTGTCGGATACGATCCATACCCGCGCTTACGTCCTCGATGGATTTTCGCCCGCTCTGAGAGCTCAGGGCCGCCTTCTGCGAGCTGTCAGAAACCAGCTTGGCTTTTTGAGTGGCTATATGCGCTGTCTGTCGCACCTCTTCTACAGTAGTAGATGTTTCACTTACCGCTACCGCAGACTCACTGGTACTGACAGCTAGCTGGGCAGTTGAGGCGACGATCTTGCTGGTCGCCGAGCCCAATACATTGGCGCCTTCCGTGAGGCCGCTGATCTGGGTACGCAAATTCTCTGTCATGCGGACGATTTGCGTTGCAAGGGTCCCCAGTTCATCATTGCGGGCTTCCAGTTTCATGCTGACCGTTAAATCGCCTGCCGCAATGCCCGATACGGCATTCGCAATCTCCCGGATCGGGTTTGCGATCATGGCGCTCAAACGCATCGAGATTGGCAGGGTAATCAGCAATGAGCCTATCATCACCAATAAAATAATCCTGCCATATCTAATAACACGCGCGGCCAGCGGCTCAATATGGGCACGCAGATACACGGTGCCGATCTGTCTCTGCCCGTGCGTAATTGCCAATGATGTTATCAGGTCGTCATTATCGAAACGCTGTCCGGCAGCTTCTGCCTCTCTGGGCAATGGCGCTGTAGCTGTCTCAGATCGCACATAAGCTGCAAACAGTGTGTCTTGCACATCATAAATGGCAGCCGCGTAAATTTCAGAATTGACCTTGAGCGCATTCAGGTATTCCTGCGCTGCCTTGGGATCACTGAACTCCAGGGAAGCTGCCACACTTTCTGCGAGTATCTCTGCCTGTACTGAAACATCCTTTGCCTTCTGGTCGCGGTAGGCCAGATTTTCATATGCAACAATGATGGACCCCGCTAGCAGCAAGGCGACAGCACTGGCCACTGCCGCAACAAGTATCAGCCTTACACGGATTGAAATATCAGTCAGCCTGCTCATTTGCCCGCTCCCTGGGTAGTCCTGCGTTTGACATTAAGCGCAAGGCTCATTAGTTTTGAACTGATCGCCAAGCCATTCTGTGCGGCAGCTTCGTCATTAATATTAAAGCGCACACGGTTATTCACGACAACGAAATCAATGATGCCTGCTGTCCCCGCCCCGCCGGCATCGCTTACGGTAAGGACATTACTGCCGCGGAGCATTTCCATGATTTGGGCAGAATGAGCTGCTTCGCTAGCGCCGACATACAGGATATGACACCCTGTACCTCGCTCTACAGTTTTGATGCGGCGTATCACGATGCTCCGGCCATTGACACTTTCCTCACCTGCCACTTTTTCCAGCGTGGGGCCAAAAGGATCGCTTCCTGCAACACACAAATTGATCGGGCTGGCTGGCGAGGTGAACGCTGCTGCAGGCCATTCGACATAGAAACTGAATTTGTACAAAAAGGCAGCCTTGACTCCATACTCCACGGAGTCGTCAGCCACTGCCGCCTTGCCGGGCAGCAGCATGAGGCCTAGCACCATGAGTATAGCTATGGTACGGCTCGGGGACGAACCCCAAGCTTGCCGTAGCAGCAAGGTCAGAATCTCCATTGTACTTTTCCGTAAATGCTACGCTCGATTTCAACACGCTCAGGCGTTGGGAAGCCGAACTCCGGATGTTGATCATGCAATAAATTCTGACCCGTCAAGGAAAGTTCAAGCCGGCTGGTAGGATGCCAGCCCAAGCGCACACTCAGCTCGGTATAGCTCGGTACTGTTCCGGTAACGGCTCCGTTATTAGGGTCATTAGTATGTAATGTATCTACCCAACGCAGGTTGGCATCCAACTCTAAATTGTTTGGCAGATTCATGGAGGATCGCAGCGAGACCTGGTGCTTAGGGTCGGCCGTTTCATTGTGGGCATTATTCAAATCTACCTCACCTCGCTTGATGCGGATATTCTCCTCTAATACGTTGTAGCCTATATGTAGCCGCCACCAATCAAATACCTGATAGTTCGCGCTAAGCTCCATGCCGTATGTTTCGCCCTTCAGGTTGTTATCAAAGACGAATGGGAACGGTAGTCCAAAAATATCAGGCGGACTCGGGCTAACGCTGCGTACATCATCATATTCATTGTAAAAAACCGAGACTGATGTTGAAAACTTTGGGCCGATCTGGGCGCGATAACCCAGTTCATAGGCAATGACCTTCTCTGATACGAAGTCGTTACTGCCATCAAGGATACTTTGTGGGAAAGGCAAAGGGAGAGTTGTAGGAGTCCGTAAATCCCGGTCCAGACGGGAAGGAGTTCGCACTGCGCGCGATACTGCAGCCCATAGCATCTGGCTGGGCGCAACATTCCATTGCGCCCTGGCACTTGGTTCGACCTCCCAACCGGTATAGTCATTGTGTTCAACTTTGGTGCCAAGCGTGAGGAAAAGTTTTTCATGCAGCTTGATCTCATCCTGGATAAAGGCACTATACAAATCCTGATCAAGGTGCTCCGGATCAAGAGCCACAGTCGGTGCGCTGTCAACCTCGTTATGAGTGTATCGGTAGCCCAGGCCCCACACGATCCGGTTACGCTCATTCAGCCGGAAGCGATGCTGAAAGTCGATATCATAAGTGTCCAGATCATCCTCCAATACTCCAGCGGGGATTACAAGCGGAGGCGCAGTGGCAGGCTTAGGAACGGAAAAATGTGTCCGGTCATAATAAAGCTGCAGACTCATATCGGAATCTTCAGAAAAAGTGCGTGTCCATCGACCCAGGATATTGCTTCCATTTGCACCGCTTTCCCTGCCGGTTATCGGGTCTTCTTCATCACCCCCATAAAAGTCCCCCTGTAGCGTAAAAGAATCCTGGGCAGACGCTTCAGCATCGATCCGAAAGCCGCCCTGACTCATATGCCATGCATCGGAGGCATTTCTGCCATTTTTAATTACCTGGTCATCACGGTCAAAATACTTACCATACAGTCGATAGGACACGTTGGAAGCAAGCTTGCCCCCATAACGCACCGAAGTAGAGTTCTTCAATTCTGTTCCCAGCCCTGTTTCAACATACAGCCCCTGGGTGTCTTTGGTGGACTTGGTAATAATATTGATTACGCCATTGACCGCATTGGCGCCCCAAAGCGTGCTACCCGGGCCGCTGATGACTTCGATACGCTCGATGTCTTCCAGCAGGTAATCCTGCCGATCCCAGAATACGCCAGAGAAAAGCGGGGTATAGACGGTTCGTCCGTCAATCAGAACCAGCAGCTTATTGCCCAGGTCGGTATTGAATCCGCGCGCACTGATGGCCCAATCATGGGAGTTTTTCTGTGCAACATTCAGATTGTCCGCGAGCCTCAACGCCTCTGGAATACTGGTAGCGCCAGAGCGTCGGATATCTTCATTGGTGATGACATTTATGGATGCGGCAGCATCCAAGATACGCTCGGGCTGCCTGGAAACGGAAGTTATCTCGATATTGGATAGATCTTCCAGCGACATACGCGAAAAATCTTCTACGGCAGCTATTTTAATATTGTCTGCCGCAATGGCTGGCGTAAACTCCAGTATCACGCAAGTTAGAACAATAATGCGGCTAGCAACAGCAGTCGTTTTTAAATACCTCTGCTTTTTGGTCGCCCGATTTTTTACTTCTCTGTTCGCCTTCATGCTGCCCCCTTAAACCGTCCCTGGATTAAGTGCTATCCATCTAGACCTTGTAGCGTTCTACCATCTGCTGGAGTCGTTGGCCAAGCTCGTTCAGATTACGGGCTGCGGTTTCCAGCTGTTGCGCGCTCGCTACATTCTG
>CAZBSR010000021.1:0-14099 GCA_964494575.1 uncultured Methylophilaceae bacterium
TCCACGGCGCAAGGTTGGATATATGCAGCGCCATGACCAGCCCCATGGAGAGCAGTAGCCAGCGTAAATCGGTGATGTTCGGTTTGTTCATCAGGCCGCCTTATGCCTCTAGCAGTGCCAAAGCCCGCAGGCAGCGGTGGTAATGCGCTTCGCCGGTATCCGGGCTGAACTCCTGACGCGGCAGGCGCAGGCCATAGCTTTTGCGATCGGTATGCGCATCGACTACCCAGCGCGTGAGCTGGCTGATCCTATGCTCGGCGTCAGTACCTGGCGTCAGCGACCAGTCCAGCCACAAGGAGGATTGCGCTTCGCCCTGGAACTGCTTGGTCAGCAGACCTTGCTCGCGCGACGAGGCTTTCCAGTCCACCCTTTTTGGGGAGTCGCCCAGCTGGTAGGCTCGATGTCCGGCAAAATCGTCATCCCCGCTAGTGGTGTCCAGCGCGCCTGCGGAGCCCTGGTCTGATGAGCCTGGCACCGGGAGGCCGGTCAGGGCCGGATGCGGATAGACCAGGCAGCGCATGTCAAGATTGGCATAGGCCCAGACATGGAACAGGCTAAGCGGGAATTCGGTAAAAAACGAGATACGCGGCGCGTTCAGCCAGCCGCGTTTCTTTGCCGGCAATTCAAGCTTGAGGACAGCCTGGCCGGATGCAGCAAGGTCGGCGTAAACCGGGGCAATATCATCAAAATGCGCTGCCAGCGCATAGCGCGCGCGATTGCTGGATTCCGCGAGCGTGATCTCAAAAATGGCGGCTTCCCCGGCAAATACCGGTTCCGCATGACGGCTTTCTATACTGAGGTGTGCAAGGTTGCGCCAGGTGTGCAGCATGGCAATATTACCCAGTCCCGCGAGCAGGAAGGTCAGAACGAAACCCAGGCTTAGCGTGTAGTTGATTGAGCCGACCAGCATGGCGATGAGCACTACTGCATACAGCCAGCCGAAGCGTGTAGGCAGGATGTAGATGTGTCGACGGCCCAATATCACGGGAGAGCTCTGGGCGCGAGCGACGCGCAGCCATTGTTTCCAGTCGGGGAATTTGAGTACAGATGCCATGCTTGATGCGATACTTTTAAACTGCCACGGCTTTCAGCAGTTCCGTCACCGCATCATGCGAGGCTTCCACCCCTGCAGCCGATTGCAAGCGGTGTCCGACCACGCCGGGCAATACTGCCTGTACATCTTCCGGCAAGGCGAAGTCACGGCCCTGCATCATCGCCCAGGCTTGCGCACATTGCTTGAGCGCCAGGCCGGCGCGTGGTGACAGGCCGGCGGCGTAACGCGAGGAAGTACGGGTGTAACTGAGCAGGGCCTGCAGGTAATCCAGCAGCGCATCGGAAATATGGATGCTGCTCACTGCCGCCTGCAGCTGCAGCAATTTTGCGCTATCGACGCATGGTTCCAACTGGCCGATGGTGCTGCGGCCGCCGTTGTTCTTGAGCAGGTTGCGCTCCGAGCCGGCGTCCGGGTAGCCGAGTTCGATGCGCATCAGGAAGCGGTCGAGCTGCGATTCTGGTAATGGGAAGGTGCCGATATGATGCGTCGGGTTCTGCGTGGCGATGACGAAGAACGGCTCGGGCAGTTTACGTGTTTCGCCTTCCAGCGTGACCTGGCCTTCTTCCATCACTTCCAGCAGGGCACTCTGTGTCTTGGGGGTGGCGCGGTTGACTTCATCAGCCAATAGCACGTTGGTGAACACCGGGCCGGGATGGAATTTGAATGTGGCGCTGTTGCGGTCATACACCGATACGCCGAGGATATCAGCGGGTAATAAATCACTGGTGAATTGCACCCGACGGAAATCCAGCCCCAGCACCTGCGCCAGCGTATGGGCGAGGGTGGTCTTGCCCATACCTGGTAAATCTTCAATGAGCAGATGGCCACGAGCCAATATGCAAGCCAGTGCCAGCTTGATCTGGTGTTCCTTGCCCAGGATGACCTGGCCGGTCGCTGCGATGATGTTATTGGTGATGTTGTGCATTATTTTTATCTTGGTCGAGTTGTATGGGGTTGAGTTGTATGCGTTGAATTGTACTGATTAATGAGGTTGCGTACCTCGAGTGCTATTTCGGAGGCGGTCAGACCCACTGGCCCGATGCCTTGTGCTACCAGTGAGTCGGCGGCTGCGCCATGAATGAACACGCCCAGTTTTGCCGCATTCAGCACACTCAGGCCCTGGGCGACAAAGCTGCCGATGACGCCGCTCAGCACATCGCCGGTGCCGCCGGTGGCCAGTCCCGGATTGCCGCTGGTGTTGATGAACCATTGCCCATCCGGCGCCGCAACTATGCTGCCAGCGCCCTTGAGCACACAGACACTATTTAGCGCTCGTGCCAATTTCAGGGCGCTCTCGGTACGGCTGGATTGAATGTCGGCAGTAGCGCAAGCCAATAGCCTTGCGGCCTCGCCAGGGTGCGGCGTGATGACGCTGGCCGCCTTGCGGCTTTGCATGGCGGTTTGCAGGTGCGGATGCGCGGCAAGCAGGTTGAGTGCATCGGCATCCAGCAGCAGCGGTACATCCTGCACTATCCAGTGCTCCAGCAGCTTGCTGGCAGCAGGCGACTGGCCCATGCCGGGGCCGATTACCACGCAATCAAGCTGCGGCAGTTCTGTCAGCTGATCGGGGGAGCGCAGCATGATTTCCGGCTGCCGCAGATCGACGGCGGGTGAATGCGCATGCAGCAATGCAATATATACGCGCCCGCTACCGCTCAAGAGGGCGGCGCGCGCAGCCAGGAAAGCCGCGCCCAGCATGCCTTGCGCGCCGCCGATGATGGCGACGCTGCCGGAGGTGCCTTTGTGCGCATCGGTCCCGCGCGGCGGCAGCGCCGGTATGAACAGCTTGCGTTCCAGGGCATGGCCGGACTCAGCAGCAGATTTATCTGGTGAACGATTGCCGATGATAGGTACTCCAAACAATGGGTTGAAATTAAAGAATCCGTGCCCACTTAATACAAAGATGCACCCCGCTTAGTATAAAGATGCATTGTAATATTTAATCAACTTAAATAAGGTAGGGTTAGCCTATCATGATCAAAATCAGAAGATCCCAGGAACGTGGCCATGCCAATCACGGCTGGCTGGATAGTTACCACTCTTTTTCCTTCAGCCGTTATTACGATCCGGAGCACATGGGCTATTCGGTGCTGCGCGTGATTAACGAGGATGTGATCGCACCGGCCCAGGGCTTTGGCATGCATTCGCACAAAGACATGGAGATCGTCACCTATATGCTGCAGGGCGCGATACGCCATGAAGACAGCATGGGCAATGGTTCGGTGATCCGCGCCGGCGATGTGCAGCGCATGACGGCGGGCACTGGTGTCACTCACAGCGAGTTCAACGCATCGGCGACCGAGCCGGCGCACCTGCTACAGATATGGCTGCTGCCGGAGCGCGACAATATCGAACCCGGCTACGAGGAAAAACAATTCGATGAGGCAGAAAAGCAGGGCCGCTGGCGCCTGATAGCTTCGCACGACGCGCGCGACGGCTCGCTGCTGATCCACCAGGATGTCGATCTGTATGCCACGGTACTGGCCGAGGATGAACGCTTGAGCTATGACATGGAAGCGGGGCGCAGCCTGTATATCCAAGTGGCGCGCGGCAGCATCAATCTGAGCGGCGAAACCTTGCTGGCGGGCGATGCAGCGAAAGTGGATACGCGGCAGGCAATTGAGCTGCATGCACTCGCACCCGCAGAACTGCTACTGTTCGATTTGCCTTCGGCTTTAACGTGAGCCGCCTGCCGAATCAATTTTAATATCAACGAAAGGTAGCATCCCATGACAAAAATCGCCGTTGTCTATCATAGTGGTTACGGCCACACCGCAGCCCAGGCCGAAGCGGTTACGCGCGGGGCCAAAAAAGTCCCCAACACGGAAGTGACGCTGTTGACCAGTGACGAAGCGCAGCAGCAATGGGAAAAACTCAAGGCTGCAGATGCGATCATCTTTGGTGCGCCGACTTACATGGGTAGCGCCTCCGCTCAATTCAAGGCATTCATGGATGCCAGTTCAAAGCTATGGGCTACCCAGGAGTGGAAAGACAAGATTGCGGCCGGTTTTACCAATTCGGGGAGCCAGAGCGGCGATAAGCTATCGACGCTGATACAGCTCTCCGTGTTTGCTGCGCAACATGGCATGACCTGGGTGAATCTTGGCCTGATGCCTGGGAACAATAACAGCAAAGGTTCAGTCAATGACTTGAACCGTCTGGGCGGCTTCCTCGGTGCCATGGCGCAGTCGAATGTCGACCAAGGCCCGGAGGCCGGGCCGATCCCGAGCGATCTGCTGACTGCAGAGGCGCTTGGCGAACGTGTGGCGACGGTGACGCAAAGATTTCACAGTTAATGGATATAAGGAAAATTTTATGAAAATTTCAATGATTGCTCTCGGCCTGCTCGCGTTTTCCTTGGGGGCGCATGCCGATCAGGAAACTTACAAGATTGATGATTCACATAGCTTCGTTAACTGGAGCGTTCGCCACGTCGTCTCCAAAACTTCCGGTACTTTCAGCGACGTCAAAGGCAAGGTGCTGATTGACCGCGCCAACCTCGCCAATTCCAGTGTGGATGCAAAAATCAGCCTGCTGAGCGTGAACAGCAGCCATGCCAAGCGCGATGACCATATCAAGAAAGATGATTACCTGGATACCGGACATTTTGCCGAAGCGCAATTCGTCAGCACCAAGATAACTGCCAGCAGCGAGACCGAAGGCGTAATGACCGGCAAGCTGACGCTGCATGGCGTCACCAAGGAAATGACATTCCCGTTCAAGGTGCTGGGCTTTGGCGCGGATCCTTTTGGCGGCTATCGCATGGGCATTGAGGCACATACCTCGATCAAGGCGTCCGACTTCGGGTTTGCCTGGGCTGCAAAACCGAACGGGCCGGTAGGCAACGAGGTTGAAATCACACTGCTGATCGAGGGCGTCAAGGTTAATCCGGAACCCAAGCCGCTATAAGTCTTTTGCACTATACGCTTCCCCAGGACTTTGAAGCCTTGCGCAGGATATTGCCCGTTTAACAATTTTTGATGGAGAAAAGCAGTATGACGATAGATTTATTTACCCCCGTGAAAGCCGGTAGCCTGGAACTCAAGAACCGTATCGTCATGGCGCCGCTGACACGTAATCGCGCCGGCGAGGGCAATGTGCCGCAAGGCATGAATGTGGAGTATTACGCCCAGCGTGCCTCTGCCGGCCTGATCGTCACGGAGGCTACGCCTATCTCGGCCATGGGACATGGCTATCCGGCCACGCCCGGAATCCACACCGCAGCGCAGGTCGAGGGCTGGAAGAAAGTGGTTGATGGTGTGCATGCCAGAGGCGGGAAAATCATCCTGCAACTGTGGCATGTCGGCCGTATATCGCATCCTTCGCTTTTGCCGAATAATGCCTTGCCGGTGGCGCCTTCAGCTCTCAAGCCCGCAGGGCAGGCTTTCACTTACCAGGGCCTGCAGGATTTCGTCACACCGCGTGCACTGGCTGCTGAAGAGCTGCCGGCCATCGTCGCCGACTACAGCCAGGCTACAAAGAATGCGCTCGAAGCAGGCTTTGATGGCGTAGAGATCCATGCGGCGAACGGCTACCTGCTGGATCAGTTCCTGCGCGACAGTACCAACAAGCGCACTGATAATTATGGCGGTGATCTTGCCAACCGTACTCGCCTGCTGCTGGAAGTGACACAGGCAGTAGTGGCCGTAGCCGGTGCCGGTAAGGTAGGCGTGCGCATCTCGCCGCTGAACCCATTCAACGACATTAGCGATTCAGATCCGCAAGCCTTGTTCAACTATGTGGCTACAGCGCTCAGGCCTTTCAATCTGGCATATCTGCACGTGGTGGAAGGCGGCAGCCATGGCCTGCCGGTGGCTGCATTTGATTTTGTCGAGCTGCGCAAGCACTTCAATGGTGCCTATATGGCCAACCTGGGTTACGACAAGGAAAGCGGCAATGCCGCATTGGGCGCTGGCCGCGCCGACTTGATCGCTTTTGGCATACCTTTCATTGCCAATCCCGATCTGGTCGAGCGTTATGCGCAAAATGCCCCGTTGAATGTTGCTGACCCGAACAAGTTTTATGGCGGCAATGAGAGCGGCTATATCGATTATCCCACCCTATAATCCAGGCGAATTAAAGCGCCAACTAGGAAAACAATAATGAAAAAACCTGCCTTAACCCAACAGCCCATTGACCAAACGCTTGCCGCTCGCTGGAGTGGCCGCGCTTATGATGCGGACAAGCCTGTCAGCCGGGAGCAGACCATCGCCTTGCTCGAAGCCGCCCGCTGGGCGCCTTCATGTTATGGCGACCAGCCGTGGCGCTTTATTGTCTGGGACAGGAATGATGATGAAGCCGCGTGGCAAAAAGCTTTCGACTGCCTGGTGCCGGGCAATCAGGCGTGGGTAAAAAATGCACCGCTGCTGTTCCTGATCACTGCCGGCAACCTGTTCAACCATAACGGCACGGAAAATCGCTGGGGTCAGTATGACACCGGGGCTGCCGCTGAAAACCTGTGCCTGCAGGCATCCAGCATGGGCCTGATGGCGCACCAGATGGGCGGATTCGATGTGGCCAAGACACGTGCGGCTTTCGATATACCCGATGAATATACGTTGATGGCCATGCTTTCCGTCGGCTATCCGGCAGACATTTCGACCCTGAGCGGTGAAGTGCTGGAGCGCGAGACCGCGCCGCGTTCACGACGCCCGCTGGAGGAGCTGTTCTATAGCGGCACATGGGGGCATCCTGTCATTTAGGTGGCTGACTTATCTGCAAAACCATCTGTTAGAATAGCGCCATTCATTTATTTCTCAGGACTGCATCATGGCTGTTGTTAAACTCAATAAGGGCAACTTCAAGGAAACCATCGAAAAGAATGCCTTTGTGATTGTCGATTTCTGGGCGCCGTGGTGCGACCCCTGCGTGGCCTTTACCCCGGTATTTGAAGCAGCTGCAGCCAAGCACCCCGATATCGTGTTTGGCATGGTGGATACAGAAGCCGATCCCGAGATTGGCGAGTATTTCGAAGTGAAACAGATCCCCGGCATCCTGTTCATCCGCGAGCAGGCTGGCATCCACGCGCAGGTAGGCGAGATAGGCGCGCCGGCGCTGGAGAAGATGATCGAATGGGCGCGTGAATACGACATGACCAAGGTGCGTGAGTACTACGCGGAGCAGGCCGCAAAGTAATCAGCAACAAGCAATAAAAAAGCCGCTCAATGCGGCTTTTTTATTGGGGGATCTGCAGCGTTACAGGGAGCCTGTAGTCACCAGTCGGAACACAAAGAAAGCGCCGATGGCCATCATGATGTAAAGCGGCAGGTCGCCCTTGCCGCTGCTGGCCTTGCCGTCCGATGTAGCCATCCACTTGTTAAGGAAGTAGAGCACAGCAGCCCCAAACAGGATATACAGGTACCACACCGATGAGTTGAACAGCTTGCTGATAAGCTGCTTCAGCAAGCCATCTTCGCGAAAAATCTCCACCGCGATACCGACGAGTCCGACCAGCATGAGCGTGATGCGCCCGACAGCAGCCAAGGTGTTTAGAAGTGTGTCCGGTTTATTTTTTTCAGCCATTTCCCTGCCCCTGAGTTGAGTGATATGCCTTGCATCCGGATAGCCAGCCTATAAAAACCTAATTGGCTGGAAGGAATTTCGCCGGATCTACCGATTTCCCCTGACGACGTATTTCAAAGTGCAGCTTGACCCTGTCGCTGTCGGTACTACCCATCTCGGCGATCTTCTGGCCCTTGCTTACCTGCTGGCCTTCTTTTACTACGATCTGGCTATTATGGGCATACACCGACAGGTAGTCCTTGTCATGCTTGATGATGACCAGTTTGCCATAGCCGCGCAAGTCGGAGCCGACATAGATGACTTTACCTGCTGCCGAGGCGTTCACTGCCTGACCCTGTGTGCCGGCAATATCGATACCTTTTGCGCTGGTGTCGTTGAAGCCGGCCAGTATTTTTCCATTTGCCGGCCACGCCCACTCTGTGGCGGCACTTTCTACGGCTGCGGCGGGTTTTGCCGCATCTTTAGCCGCTGGCTCTGCGGCTTTTGGCTGTTCCGCTACTTTTGTTGCATCAGCAGTCTTGACAGCCTTGGGCGGCGTCATTGCCTGCTCGCTGTAGGGCTCGCGTAGGGCCTTGGGTTCGCTCAATAGAGGTGGGCCGCCAGCAACTGCCTTTGGTTGAGTCGCTCCGGGCTGGATCGCGCCGGGTTGTGCCGGGACCGGCTGGACTGTACCGGATCCAATGACGCCGGGTTCGGTCTTGAGCGGTGTAATCACCACGCCATCATCGGATGCGCCTTTTTCTTGCGTGGCGGGGCTAATGGGAGAGCCACTGGCTGCGACAGTTTTTGTTTCAACAGGCAGCTTTAGCTGCTGGCCGATATGGATGATGTAGGGTGGCGCGATATTATTTTTCTGTGCGATCTCCTTATAGTCATAGCCATACTCCAAGCCCAGGCTATGCAACGTATCGCCTTTTTTAACAACGTGTACCTCGGGGCGCCAGTCCTTTTCGGCGACACCGCTTTTAGCAGCAGATGCGGTTGCTGCCGGTTTCTTTGCCGCAGAGGAGGGTGCGCGGTCAATGACAGGTGCCTGTTGGCTGGTGGCGCAAGAGGCCAGTAACATACATATAAAAACAACTGCGGAAAAACGCATCAGCTAATCCCACCCAGTAAAGGAACAAATTTAACGGCTTCGAGTTTTGTCTGGATAAACTCGGTTTTCGTTCGCTCGACCAGAAATAAAAATTGCTCGTCGCTACCGACAGGAATCACCATGCGTCCGCCCACAGCAAGCTGCCCCAGCAAATCCTCGGGGATGTGGCCCGAGGCCGCAGTAACCATGATGCCATCGAACGGTGCGAGCGCCGGCAGGCCCATAGTACCGTCCGCGTATTCCAGCTTGATGTTGGCCATACGCAATTCGCGCAGATGCGCGCGCGCCTTAAGCAGTAAAGGCCTGATACGCTCGACCGAATATACCTCCTTGGCCACCTTTGACAGCACAGCGGTCTGGTAGCCGCAGCCGGTGCCGATCTCAAGCACTTTTTGCAACTGGTTCCCTGCACGCAGGATCTCTGTCATGCGCGCGACAATGTAAGGCTGGGAGATGGTCTGGCCGAAGCCGATAGGCAGCGCAACGTCTTCATAAGCACGCGAAGCGATGGCCTCGTCGACGAAGATATGGCGAGGCACCGCGCCCATGGCGGCCAGCGTGACTTCATCGCGTATGCCCTGTTCGCGCAGGCGCGCCAACATGCGTTCACGCGTGCGTTGCGAAGTCATGCCGATACCGCGCAAAGCCTTGCTCATACTGACAGCCACTCTTTCAACTGATCCATCTGTTTGTATTGGGTGAGGTCGACTTGTAGCGGCGTCATGGATACCTGCTCCTGCGCCACTGCATGAAAATCGGTTCCCGGCCCGGAATCCTGGGCGTTACCTGCAGCACCCACCCAGTAGACAGTGCCTCCGCGTGGGGTATTCGTCTTGATGACCGGCTCCGCCTTGTGACGTTTACCCAGGCGAGTGATGACCGTGCCGTGGAGCTCTTCATATGGAATGTCTGGCACATTGATGTTGAGAAGCAATGGCGGGGGAAAGCCAGTCTTTTCGTAACGGGCCACCAGGTCCAGTACTACGCGTGCAGCAGTCTCAAAATATTGTGCATTGTGGTTGGACATGGACACCGCGAATGACGGGATGCCAAGCAGATAACCCTCCATTGCAGCGGCTACAGTGCCGGAATAGATCGTATCGTCGCCCATATTGGCACCGTCATTGATGCCGGAGATCACCATGTCTGGCAGGTCTTTGAGCAGCCCAGTGACGGCAAGGTGCACGCAGTCGGTAGGTGTGCCGTTGACGAACTGGAAACCGTTGCTGGCAGTGCGCACCGTCAGGGGGCGATCAAGAGTGAGGGAGTTGCTTGCGCCGCTACGGTCGCGTTCCGGTGCCACAACGACAATTTCGGCAATTTTTGAAAGGTGTTCTGCAAGGATATTGAGGCCCGGCGCAAAGTAGCCGTCGTCATTGGAAAGTAGAATTCGCATAGCCCGATTATAACGAATAACGAAGTTTTAAGGCGTGGCTTTGGGCCTGTTGGTATTTGCGGCGGCATTCCTGGTAAGCCTGGCGTAGAAAATGGCGCAGATAAAAAAGATGGAGCTCAGGATGACTTCCGCCAGCGCAAGTCTTGCCGAAGCACCGCTGTCTGTCCAGGCGCGCACTACGCCTTCTGTGAAATAGATCAGGATGAACATGCTAGCCCACTGATAGGTATAACGCTTGCCGCGCAGTATGCCGAACAGAGGCAGCAGCAGGGGCAGGGCCTTGAATATGAGGGTGGAGCCCTGGGGCTTGAATGGCGCCAGCCAGCCTTCCCAGGCCACGCATACCAGGATAAGGGCTATCAGGCTGCTGCCTGCGCCTATACGCAACAGCCTGATCATGCAGCCAGTTTTAGGGATATCTGCGCCAGTCTCTTGCCTAATGCGAGGCAAAGCTTGCGTTCATCCTCGGTGATGGGGCGGTCATCTGCTGCGCCGCCTACATGGCTCGCACCATAAGGCGTACCGCCCGAAGAGGTGGAGGATAACTCCGGCTCGGAATAGGGCAGGCCGACCATCACCATGCCATGGTGCATCAGCGGCAGCATCATGGTGAGCAGCGTGGTTTCCTGGCCACCATGCATAGAGCCGGTGGAGGTGAATACAGCAGCAGGTTTGCCTATCAAGGCTCCCTTGAGCCACAGCCCCGCAGTGCCGTCGAGGAAGTATTTCATGGGCGCCGCCATATTGCCGAAACGCGTCGGGCTGCCGAGCGCAACGCCTATGCATTCCTGCAAGTCGCTCAGCTCGGCGTAAGGTGCGCCGCTGGCGGGGATTTCCGGCTCGGTGGCCTCGCAGTTGGCCGACACCTTAGGCACCGTGCGGATGCGCGCTTTCATGCCTTTAACCGACTCAACCCCCCGTGCGATCAGCTGCGCCATATCGCGTACAGCGCCGCCTTGCGAATAATATAAGACCAGGATTTCGCTCATTGGGGTATGCTCATTTCCGCCTTTTATCCTTGATGCGCTGTTTCTGCATATCCAGTTCAAACAGGCCTGTTGCCTGGATCAGGTCACTGAATTTTGCATAGCCGTAATTGCGTGAATCGAAGGCCGCAAAATTCTTGACGATATGTTTCTTTACCTCACCCATGTGGGCGAAACCATCATCCTCGGAAAGCGCATCGATGGCAGAGCGGATGAGTGTCACCAGTTTGGCATCCATGGCAAGTTCATTGGCGCTTTTTTTGATACCAGGCGATGACGAGGGGCTGCTGGCAGTCGCCGGATTTTTGGCCGATGCGGCTTTGGGACTGCTCCTGGATTTATCGGGGGCGTTATCGCCGTGTGCCGGATGTGTAGCTGCCGAATCGACTGCCTTATCCTGCGACAGGATCTCGATATAAATGAACTGGTTGCAGGCTGCGATCAGCGAATCGGGTGTCTTTTCCTCGCCGAATCCATACACCAGCTTGCCGGATTCACGGAAACGCACGGCCAGCCGCGTAAAGTCGCTATCGCTGGAGACAATGCAGAAGCCGTCCAGCGGCGCCTTGTATAGCAGGTCCATGGCATCAATGATCAGCGCGCTGTCAGTTGCATTCTTGCCTTTGGTATTGGCGTATTGCTGTATGGGCTGGATGGCGTGCTTGGGTAGCACTTCCTTCCAGCGGTTCAGCCTGTTTTCAGTCCAGTCCCCATAAATGCGCCTGACGCTGGCATCCCCGAATTTCGAGATTTCCTCAAACAGCTCATCAATGATGTCGATCACCTTGAAGGTGTTGTCTGCATCAATCAGTACGGCCAGTCGGGGATTGTTTTTGTCGGGGTTCATGTCGGTGACCTAGATGCGCTTTGCCAGTTCTGCAGCCTTGCCGATATAGCTTGCCGGCGTCATCTCAAGCAATAGCTGTTTGGCAGGCTCAGGGATTTTAAGGCCACTAATAAAGCTATGCAGTGAATCTTTGCTGATGCCGCCTTTGCCGCGCGTCAGCTCTTTCAGTTGTTCATATGGGTTTTCAATACCGTAACGGCGCATCACCGTCTGGATCGGCTCGGCCAGTACTTCCCAGTTGCTGTTCAGGTCGGCTTCCAGCTGCGCAGGATTGGCTTCGAGCTTGTCCAACCCTTTGAGGCAGGAGTCATAGCCAAGCAGGGTGTAGCCGAAAGCCACGCCCATGTTACGCAGCACCGTGGAGTCGGTGAGGTCGCGCTGCCAGCGCGAAATAGGCAGCTTTTCGGCCATATGGCGCAAAACCGCATTGGCCAGGCCCAGATTGCCCTCGGAATTTTCGAAATCTATCGGGTTCACTTTGTGCGGCATCGTGGATGAGCCGATCTCGCCTTCCTTCACTTTCTGCTTGAAATAACCCATGGAGATGTAGCCCCAGATGTCGCGATCCAGGTCCATGAGGATGGTGTTGATACGCGCCAGTGCATCATATAGCTCGGCCATGGTGTCGTGCGGCTCGATCTGTGTGGTGTACGGGTTGTAGACCAGCCCCAGTTTCGTGACAAATACTTCTGCGAAGGCCTCCCAGTCGAAATCGGGATAGGCTGACAAATGCGCATTGAAGTTGCCGACTGCGCCATTGATCTTGCCCAGGATTTCGCTGCCCGCCAGTTGTGTGCGCTGACGGCGCAAACGATACACCACATTGGCAACCTCCTTGCCGAGCGTGGTCGGGGAGGCAGGCTGGCCGTGGGTATGCGCTAGCATCGGGGTATCGGCGAGCTGGTGCGAAATATCAGTGAGGCGCGCAATGAGCTTGTCCAGCATCGGCAGCATGACTTCGTCGCGTGCGGTCTTGAGCATCAGCCCGTGGGAAAGATTGTTGATGTCTTCCGAGGTGCAGGCGAAGTGGATGAACTCGCTGGCCCTGCTGATCTCGGGGTTGCTGCTGAAGTATTCCTTCAGCCAGTATTCCAGCGCTTTCACATCGTGGTTGGTGCGTGCTTCGATGGCCTTGACTTGCGCGGCTTCGGCTTCGCCGAAATTGTTGATTGCCTGATCGATTTCCTTGACCGTATCTGCGCTGAATGCGGCGATTTCTTTCAGGGTCGGCTCAGTTGCCAACGCCTTCAGCCATTCCACCTCAACCCGTGCACGATGCTTGATCAATGCATATTCGCTGAAATACGGGCGCAAGGGATCGAGCTTGGATTGGTAGCGGCCGTCGAGCGGGGAGAGTGCGTTGAGAGGAGTAAGTGCCATCACGATAACCTTTTACAGAACTTTAGTTGAATGCCAAGCATGATTTTACCCTACATGAAGTATAAAACTTACACGAACTTTTACATTCATATCAGCTCTGGCTATAGTGCATGTATGGCCTTGCAAATCAGGAATTTCTACATGATGCGATGTGTAAAATTTGTACTGGGCGCATCTCTGCTATTGCCGTTGTGGGCAGTGGCCGATCAGCATGATGAGCCCAGCGTCGAGGATAATATTCGCGCCATGGACACGGATCATGATGGCATGGTGACCGTGTTCGAGTTGCGCAGCTTTATCGAGGCCAGGCGCGGCAAGGGTTACAAGAAGCAGACGCTGGATAATATGGAAGCCTCGGCACGCGGTACCAGCTGTACCACACCCTTTGCCAAGCCGCTTTATTAGTCGTCCATTAGTCCGTATTGACTAACGCCTGCTTGTAGCCATTACAAGGCGCCCTGCGCCCTGTATAATTCACCCGTTTACCAGCTTAAATTGAGTAGTCAACCGAATCGCCATGCTAACAACTTACCGAACCCATGTTGCCGAGCGCGCTGCGCATGGCTTGCCCCCGTTGCCTTTGAGTGCCGAACAGACTGCCTCCCTGGTCGAGCTGCTAAAGAACCCGCCCGCCGGTGAAGAGGATTTTTTGCGTGATCTCCTGGAAAACCGCATTCCAGCAGGCGTGGATCAGGCTGCCTATGTGAAGGCGGCATTCCTTGCCGACATTGCCAATGGAAAGGCAGTTTCCAGCCTGCTGAACCCGGTCAAGGCGGTCGAGCTGCTAGGCACCATGCTGGGCGGCTACAATGTGCAGG